>JAEUIE010000009.1 GCA_016795155.1 Planctomycetia bacterium
CTCGCTCGACGCAACACCGAACATGGAAGTGGGTTGGGAATTTACCGCTGGGTCATTGAGCGATCCATCAGTTGGCTACATCAATTTCGACGCTTACGGGTTCGCTATGAACGACGCGATGACATCCACGAAGCGTTCATGATACTCGGGTGCATCGTCATCTGCGGCTACTTCCTCTAATGTTCTTTTTGTTAGATGCTCTAAAGTATCCGGATGAACCAAGGCATACCATAGGACATAGGCACTCGTGTGAGTAGAAAGTAAATGAAGATAGTCCGTGGATGTGTGCGAGTGGATATGCAACTTATAAACGCAATATCAAAAATCTCTCGTCCTAAATAAAGTCTACACATAAGTAATAGTAGTCCAGGGGGGTCTGGGGGGATATTGACATGTCAATAACCTCCGGGGTTGATCAGGCAGCCCGTTCATACATCTCCTGTGGAGTACGTAAGCCCAGGCTCCAGTGAGGTCGTTTGGTGTTGTACACCTCCACGGCTCGTACGACAGCCGTTTGTACGTGGTTGATGTTGAGGAACTCCGCATCCAGGTTGAACTCATCCTTGAGAATGCCATTGATCCGTTCGGCGATGGCATTCTGATAACAATGATCAGCGTCGGTCATGCTCGATTCCATCCCGTGCGACTTCAGCATCGCCAGGTACTCATGGCAGCAGTACTGGCAGCCTCGGTCCGAATGATGAATCACGCCCTGACCCGTCACGCCTTGAGCAGTCTTCATCCTGTCCACCGCTTTGGATAAGGCGATCACTGCCGAGTAATGCGACAAGTCCCGACTCACGTGATACCCGACGATCCGCCGCGTGTAGGCATCGCTCACCAGGAACAGGTAGGCGAACTTCCGACCAAACACCCTGAGATAGGTGCAGTCAGACACCAGCACGTGATTTGGCTTATCGATCGTCAGCTCCTTGATCCGGTTCGGTGCCACCGCATAGCCATGATGTGAATAAGTCGTCTTTTCAAAGCGTTTTTTCGCTTTTACCAGACGACCTGATTCACCCAGGAGGGCGAACAGATGATCCCGGCCTACCTCCGTGTCGTGATGCTTCTTCAGCTGATCCACCAGTTTACGCGTCCCCAGCCGGGGCTGTTCCTGGCGAATCTCGTCGACCAGTTGCAAGATCGCCGCCTCCTCGTTGCTGTCGTCCTGGATCCGCTGATAATGCTTGTAATACGCATCCCGGCTACGCCCTTCCGCCTGGCAGAGCCGTTCGAGGCTGGCGGAGGTTTCTCCGCGAGACTGCTCGACGCCTGCGGCCCAAAAGTTTTTTTTAGATCCACCTTGTACTTCTTGCTGGCCACCTCGATGATCTTCTCATGCACCAGCAGCTTCAGGTGGGCGTCCGCCAACGCCTTCTCCAGGGCGGCAATCTTCTCTTCTTCGCTCTTCATAACCACCTCGACGATGTCACGCTTGGGTTGATACTTGCCATACTCCTTCAGCCACAGTTGTATCCGGCTGACCGTCGTATGCCCACGCGCCGCCGCCTCGCGCAGCGAAAGCTGACCGCTCTCCAACTCCTCCACGATCGCCCGCTTCACCTCAGGGCTGAAGGACATCTGTGCTCGTTCCATTCCTACACTCCTTGTTCAAAACTTCGGGGGAGTGTAGACTCAGGTTAGGACGGGACATTATAAACGTGTCCTGCATCATCATAGTGGGTCAAGATTCCAATCTTGACTACACAGTGAAATAACTTAGCGATTAACCACAGTGAAAAGAATTGGAATTCTGTTCCACAATCTGATTCGTCAATTCGAATGCTGCCCCACCCTGCCTTGTTTTCATTACTCCGCTTCGTAACTAATGAAGTATTCACACACTTGGCGAATCCATTGAGCGGCACGCATGGCTGATCGTAAGGCGCTGATTACCGGCATCACCGGGCAGGATGGTTCTTACCTGGCGGAACTGCTCCTGGGCAAAGGGTACGAGGTGCATGGCATCATCCGCCGCAGCAGCACTTTCAACACCGAACGGGTGGATCATCTCTATCACGACCCGCATGAGAAGGGTGTCAAGCTGTTCCTGCACTATGCCGACTTGACGGATGGCAACAGCCTGGCCCGCGTGCTGCGGAGCGTGCAGCCTGGCGAGGTCTATAATCTTGGCGCCCAGAGCCACGTGCGAGTGAGTTTCGATCAGCCTGTCTACACCGCTGATGCTGCAGGTTTGGGTGTACTCAAACTGCTTGAAGCCATCCGGGAATATCAGGAAATCAGCGGAAAAAGCCTGCGCTATTATCAGGCATCCAGCTCGGAAATGTACGGCAAGGTACAGGAAACACCGCAGAAAGAAACAACGCCCTTTTATCCCCGTTCGCCTTATGCGGTGGGCAAGTTGTTTGGCCACTGGATTACTGTCAATTATCGTGAAAGCTACGGCATGCATGCCAGTTCGGGCATTCTGTTCAATCACGAAAGTCCACGCCGTGGGGAAACCTTTGTCACCCGCAAGATCACTCGTGCAGTCGGTCGCATCAAGAAAGGGCTGCAAAAGGAATTATTCCTGGGCAATCTTGATGCCAAGCGAGACTGGGGGTTTGCAGGCGATTACGTTGAAGCCATGTGGCTCATGCTGCAGGCAGAGAAGCCTGATGACTATGTGATTGCTACGGGTGAGACTTATTCGGTGCGCGAGTTCTGCGAGCGGGCCTTTTCGCTGGT
Source organism: Planctomycetia bacterium (assembly GCA_016795155.1). Taxonomy (NCBI): domain Bacteria; kingdom Pseudomonadati; phylum Planctomycetota; class Planctomycetia; species Planctomycetia bacterium. The sequence goes on from JAEUIE010000009.1 coordinate 2,692, forward strand.
CAATCTGGATTGGAAAGATTTTGTGAAGTTTGATGCCCGCTACCTTCGCCCTGCGGAGGTTGAACTGCTGCTGGGCGATGCGACGAAGGCCCGCACTAAACTCGGCTGGAAACCGAAAGTAAGTTTTGATCAACTGGTGAAGATGATGGTTGACTCCGATATGGAACTGGCTGAACGCGAATGGACGCTAAAGCAAGCCGGTTTCACTACAACCACTTCCCACACAGCACATTAATCGTATGATCGATCTGGCAAGAGAAAGAATTCTGGTGACTGGCGGAGCGGGCTTTCTTGGCAGCATCGTCTGCCAACTGTTGCGGGAACGAGGCGTTGCCGACGAACAACTGCTGGCCCCACGCAGTTCGCAATATGACCTGACCCGGCAAACCGATGTCGAACGACTTTATGCAGAATGGAAGCCTACCGTTGTCATTCACCTGGCAGCACGGGTGGGTGGCATTGGTGCTAATCAACGACATCCGGGTGAATACTTCTTTGCCAACATGGCGATGGGTCTGCATCTGATTGAAGCGGCCAGGAAAAATGGCATTCGGAAGTTTGTCCAGGTGGGTACCGTGTGTGCCTATCCCAAATACACGCCAGCGCCGTTCCGCGAAGAAGATTTATGGAACGGTTACCCGGAAGAGACTAATGCACCCTATGGCGTAGCCAAGAAGGCGCTGTTTGTGATGCTCGATGGTTATCGCAGGGAGTATGGCCTGCCCAGTTCAGTGGTAATACCGGTGAACCTCTATGGCCCCAACGACAACTTCGATCCGCAATCTTCCCATGTAATACCAGCCCTCATTCGCAAATGCGAAGAGGCGCGGGTGCAGAAACGTACACATATTGATGCCTGGGGAACCGGCTCCGCTTCGCGGGAGTTTCTCTACGTCTATGATTGCGCCAATGGCATCGTAGCTGCTGCGGAACGGATGGAAGAACCAGTTCCCATCAACCTGGGTACTGGCAACGAGATTTCCATCAAGGCGTTGACGGAGCTGATTGCCCGGCTGTGCGACTTTGAAGGAGAGATTCGTTGGGACACCAGCAAGCCTGATGGCCAGCCACGTCGGCAACTCGATGTGAGCCGGGCCAGGCAACTTTTGGGCTGGTCGGCACAGATGCCGTTTGAAGAAGGCCTTCGCCGCACCATTGCCTGGTGGCGAAATTCACAGGGCGCGTCATGATGAACCGGCCGCCCCGCATCACCATCCTCTACCATTTCTTTCATCCTGACAATGTCGTCAGCGCCCAGTTGTTCTCCGACCTGGCGGTGGATCTCGCAGCAAAAGGATGGCAGGTAGAAGCAGTTACCAGCAACCGTTCCTGCCATGCACAAACAACGTACAGGCCGACACGGGAACACTGGAACGGCGTGAACATCCAGCGTATCTGGCGGCCACAGTGGAAGCAATCATCGGCAAAAGGACGCATCTTGAATGCCCTCTGGATGATTGTCGCCTGGTGCCGTATTGCCTTTCGCAGCAAAAAAAACGTGCCCGATGTTCTGTTTATCGGTACCGATCCGGTGTTGTCCATTCTGGTTGCGAGAGTGGTTCGCCTGTTTCGCCCCTGCGTGAAGATCGTGCACTGGGCTTATGATCTGTACCCCGAGGCAGCATTGGCTGATGGCCTGATGCGGGATGATTCCCGATTCATACGTTTGATAAAATCATTGCTGCGATCATCTTATCGTTCGTGCGATCTGGTAGCTGACTTGGGACAATGCATGCGTCAACGGCTGGAAGCCTATGGACTTACATGCCGAAAATTCACCGTCCCCCCTTGGGCACTCGCTGAACCGAAAACTGTGGAACAGGCCGATCCGGCTCTGCGTGCGAAACTCTTCGGCAATGCTAAGTTGACGCTGCTCTACTCAGGCAACTTCGGTCGTGCTCATGAGTTTACCGAGTTCCTGGCGTTAGCCCGGCAACTACGGAACACGGACATCGTGATGGGTTTTTCCGTGCGGGGCAACCGCGTGGATGAGTTGCGTGATGCTGTGACAGCAGACGATACCAACATCCGCTTTCTGCCTTTTGCTGAAGAAAGCGAATTGAGCCGACATCTGGCCACGGGCGATATTCACCTGGTGAGCCTGCGACAGAACTGGACCGGCATTGTCGTGCCTTCTAAGTTCTTCGGCTGCCTGGCATCAGGCCGGCCTGTGATCTTCGCTGGTGAAGAACAGTCGTGCATCAGCCAGTGGATAGGGGAATATCAGCTTGGCTGGCACCTGAGCGAAACCAACATCACCGAAATCGCTGAGGCACTCAAAACTATCAGTCAGTCGCCTGGGCAACTGCAAACCAAGCAGCAGCACTGCTGGGAAATTTACCAGAAGCAGTTCAGTCGAAAGCATTTATCCGAAGAGATGCACCAGGAACTCACCAGACTGTTATCGCCCTCATAAGGTTAGTCATGCAGCAGAACCGGTTACGGCTTGGCATTCTCTGTCAGGGCTATTCCTGGCCTGAATCAAGCCTGAATATGGTGCGATCCATGCTGCAACTGCCCGGCGTTTCGCTGGAACTGCTCGTGTTCAATCGAACTCCACCAAGCACCACCACCCGCTGGCAGAAAATCAAAAAAGTGCTGACCGGCCGGGGGCTGCTTTGGGGCCTGCGCAACCGCTGGTTTAAGAAGCCCACTACTAAAGCCTGTTTCGACATGCAACAGGAATGGAAGCACATTCCGGTGCTGGAAGTAACTGCTGTTCAAAAGGGAAGATTCACCCAGTTGTTTCGCGATGAAGATGTTGAAGTTCTGAAACAGCATAACCTCGATGCTCTGCTCAAGTTCAGCTTCGGCATTCTGCGGGGCAAAGTACTGACAGCTGCTCGATACGGCATCTGGTCGTTTCATCATGGCGACCCGCAGCAGTATCGTGGCGGGCCGCCGGGCTTCTGGGAAGTGCATGATGGTTCGCCTACCACCAGTGCCATTCTGCAAAGATTGACTGAAAAGCTTGATGGCGGCATTATTCTGCAGCAGTGTACCGCCCTGACAGTACTCACCTCAGCATCTCGAAATTATGAACGCATTCAAGCGGTTGCCAATCATCTGCCGATCGCTGCCTGCCGGGATATTCTGAACCGGCGATTGGAAGCTGTGAACCGTGCGCCTGTTGTTACGAATGCTCCCATCAAGGTTGCACCCACCGATGTGCAGTATTTGCGATACTGGTGGCGAACATGCTATCGACGATGGAAAGCTCGGCTTCGCTACCTCTTCAATGATGAAATCTGGGTAATCGGCATAATTAAAGAGCCCATCCATCGACTGCTGGAACCTGATTTTATTCCAGCCATGCAATGGATTACTGCTGAACAGTCCCATCAATTCCTGGCTGATCCGTTTGCATACAAGCGTAATGACCAACTGCGCATCGTTGCTGAGCAGTTCGATTACCAGCGTGGCAACGGGAAGATTGTCAGTGTCGCCATCGCAGATGATGGCACGGCAGGTAAACAACAAGTCGATCTCAATACCGGCACACACCTTTCTTACCCGTGCACCGTTTACGATGGCAAGCACTGGTACATGATTCCGGAAAACATAGAGCAGCAGAGGTTAGTGCTCTATCAACTTCAGCCGGATAACTCATGGAAGGAATACGCTGCGATACCTACTGGCGAACCGGTCATTGACCCGACGCTGTTTCAGCATAAAAACCGCTGGTGGCTGATGGGCACTTCCATTCGACATGCTGATACCGAACTGCTGGCCTGGCATGCGGAATCGTTGACCGGTTCCTGGTATGCTCATGCTGCCAACCCGATCAAGCTCGATCCGCGGAGCAGTCGACCCGCAGGCACGCCCTTCTTGCATCATGGAGTTCTCTATCGCCCGGCGCAGAACAACTCGATGACGTATGGCGGATCGGTAATGCTCAACCGTGTTGATTGTTTGACGCCTGAACTGTTTGTTGAAACGCCTCTCCGTGAAATCAAACCACAACCTAATTGGCCTTTTCACGATGGTTTGCACACCATCAGCAGCGCGGGCGAGTGGACGGTGATTGATGCGAAGAAAGTGAAATTTGCACCCAGCCGGATAATGACCAAGATCTTTCAGCGTTTTACATCCTGATCCTTCAGCAGTTTTTTCTTCACCAGCGCCTTGATCATTGTCTCTACCACCAACCGATTGCCCTTCACCGTGTAATGGCAATCATCATAAAGATAATCGAGCGACTTGGGGATGGCTCGATCCAGATCGAACGACTGCACACCATCAGCACCGCTCACGTGCAGCAACGTCTGGTTGTAATCGTGCATCACTTTAGAAAGTGTAGCAGACGATGGATACTCCTGATGGAAATATTGATGTCTGACCAGACACTCCACTTTCTGCATCATGAAGGTATTCTTCTCCGCCTCGGTATTATCAGTCTTATACAACGTAGGCTGGGTCATGAGCAGGCAAGGCGTGTTGTGCAGTATCATCCACTGGCACAGCCGTTTGAGATGTCGGCCATACGTTGCCCGTGCTCGGTAGGCATCGAGCGGACTATCCACTTCATGCACCCGGAGCGAACGGTACCAGCTAAACTGCAGACGATCATAGATACGCGATTCCAAAGTGGGCAGTCGTACTGCCGGGTAGGCCACATAGAAAAAGTGAGACCATTCGTCGTCGTACGGACCAACCGCCAGCCCTTCTGGCGAAAAACTGCGGATCATCTCGTTGATGCCAAAGAGGCCAATGACCAGGTCAGGCTGCCACTGGTCGAAATGGGTGCAATACCGGATGAGTGCATGCTTGACGGTGTAACTGTTTTGCGCCAGGTTTAACAGTTCGAAGCTGCGATTCGGATATTGGCGACGTAACTCATTGAGCAGTAGTTCAGGGTAGTGGAGCGACGTTGAGCCACCGAGCGTAATGATCAGGAACGGCCGATCGGGCTTGCTGCGTTGTTGCTGTAACTGTTCAAGCCGCGATGCATCCATCGCCACCGGCCTCGCCTGCAGATAAGGATCAAATGGCGGCTTGTGGCGAACCCATTGATAATAGGTCATGCTGGTGATGGCATACGCCGTGATCATGAAGATGCAGGTAAGAAACGTGAGCAGTTGAAACCGCCGCCTGCCCAGTTTGCAGTACAACCAGCGAAGAAGGAGTGGAATGAGAAAAGGTATCGCCAGCAGTACCAGCAACAGCAGATAATCGCCCGAGTAGTTACCGACGAGGGGATGCACCGAACGATGAAAAAAGAACCCGGCATAAACGCAAGCATAGAGCAGCACGAAGAGAAGGTAAGTGACTGAAAATCGTGTAAACTTCATGCCGAGCGCCCGCAAGTACCCAGCAGGCATCTTATCAAAACGCAAAGAGCCGCGCACGAAGTAAGCGGCATTGCACTCTTGCCCAACCGATGGTCCCCGAACTTCAACGTGATTTTGAATTGAACAACTGAGCATCACGCCAGGCCCAGATGGTTAATCCAACCAGCACCAGGCTGAATGCCCATTGAATTGTAATGATGATGAGATACCAGCTATGCAGCCTGGTAAACAAATCTGAATTCGAAATTACATAAGTCTCGGCATCCAACAATTGATCCAATCTCATATGCAGCCAGCCTAGAAGGCACATCATAACAATCAGAAGAATCAGGATAGCCCAGCGAATGTTGCGTCTGATCTTGAGAGTATCTCTTTGCAGAATCAACTCACCAAGCCAAATGATTAAAGCGAGAAAACCAATGATGTTGAGATAGTTGGTTACCGACTGGGTCACGAAACCCTGTAGGCTTTCCGAACCAAGCACCATGGTTCCTACGGGAACAACAATGGCTCCATAGAACATGAAACCACCCTGCCAAATCGCAAAGAAAATTATCCAGAAGTATCGCAGGCCTAGGCACATCATGGAAATGGTAATACTGCAATAAGTACAAGAACGAAACAGCGGGTATGTTAATCTTATCTGTTGAAGAGAAAACGCAAGGTTACCATGAACAGAATGCATATCAAATGACAGCATAAGAATCTGTAGCTGATATTCCCGTTGTTTCGCTGATGACATTTATGACTGAAGTACCTTCACTGCCAGTTACGTGATCATCGAATTACCCAACTTCCATTCAATTCCTTGACATGTACACCAACTTATCGGGTAGGCTTTCGCTGGTACATTTCTACGGAGCAGGGTATGTCACTTCCTTACTGCACCATGACATCGCGTCCTGCAAGGCTGATTCTCAGCGAACAAGAGAAGAGCAATGCTCTGGGTAAGGTTGCCCGGTTTATTTCTCGAATTAATGTTAAATCACATCCAGTTGGGTTAGCTTACAACGATGTAAGACTGGTCATTGATGCCAACGAGCGGGTCATCAAGATCATGACCGAACACGAATATCAACGCCTGTACCCCACACTTGCATTAGTCGATCTACTTCCGGGCAAGAACAGCATGGCTGCGTGATGGATTCTAGCTTGCAACGATTTCATGATACAAATCTCACTGCCGGTCATCTCAACAGAGCGAGATGACCACAAACTTACAGCTTCTCTTTCAACTTGCTGATAATCGCTTCTTCCATGCGTGTGTCGCGGCCTTTGTCGATCCAGCGTTCGTTCAATAATTGTTGCGGTGCATTGTTGTACGCATCCACCGTATCATCAGGTCGGACCCTGCGTATCTGCAGCGGATTAACCGCGCGGCCTGGGTCTTCCAACTCTTTGATGACCTTTACCAGAACAAAGTAACCACCTACTTCAGCCGGCGTGATCTGCACCAGCAGGCGACGGCGCATCGATTGTGTAGTCGATTCCCATATTTCATAACCATCGTACCAGCCCGTGCTGCACCAGTCGAACACTCCGCCGGAAACGCGAGGTACGCCGACAATTTCGCCCGCATACATGTTGCTGTTGGCTATGTCGAAATAAGTCTGACAGACATCATAAACAATGTCGTACACCCGCTGATACTGCTGCGGATCGTGTCCTTGAGGCACAAACAATGGGTTTTCAAAAGGAATGCTGCCCCGGACTGTATAGGGATTTTCCTGAATGGGTGTGCTGGCACAACCGGCAAGGCTTACCAGCAGGCTAATTCCCAGGTATCGCAGCCACGTCATACCATCCCCCTACAGAAGGCCCATTCGTTGCGACACAGCCGCATAACAGGGTTTCCTGAATGCTGCAAGACCTCTTTCCGGGAATCCATGAAGAGAAATCCCCCAACTTGCCGATAGTCCCAGAGTCTATCTGCCAGTCAATCTATCTGGTCGTTTTGTGGGGTGGTTCATGCAGCGCGAAATGAATGTCCTGGCGCTCCACAAAGGCACAGAACACTATTTGTTCCTGTACGATGATGACAGCCTGCCTGCCCTGGTAGATCTCTTTCGTCGATATGCATCTGATTCGGAACTCAGCTTCAACTGGTTCGATGCTGCAGTAATGACTGACAAAGGCAAATCGCAGATGCAGGCTGAAGCGAACAAGCCGGTTCAACACTCGCCTCGCTTTCCAGCGGAGACCGCAGGATGACCGAGGCTCTTGCCTCCTTCCTCAATCATCTGGTTATCGAAAAGAACGCCTCCGAACATACGACCAAGGCCTATCGCGAAGATTTGACGCAGGCCGTGGATTATTTCCGCACGCAGTTGGGCAAAGACGCCACTATCAAACAGGTAAGCACCCGCACCATTCGCAGCTTCCTGGCTCACCTTCATGAACAAGGGCTGAGCAAATCAACCATTTCCCGCCGATTGGCTGCAGTGCGCTCTTGGTTCAAGTATCTTTGTCGTGAACAGACCTTGATCACCAGCCCGGCAGAAGGTGTGCGCGGCCCCAAGAAAGACAAGAAGCTGCCCAAGTTTCTGACCGAAGAGTCAACAGACAAGGTATTGCTTTCACCCGAAGACGATGAACAGAGCGGCCCTCGCGACCGGGCGATTCTGGAGACGATTTATTCTGCCGGCCTGCGTGTCAGTGAATGTGTGCAGCTCAATCTGCAGGACATCAACCTGGATGACAACGTACTGCTGGTGCGAGGCAAAGGCAAAAAGGAACGGCTCGCGTTCCTGGGTGAATCGTCGCTGAAGGCCATCACCAACTGGCTCGATGAAAGAGGAAAGCTGCTCAAGGCTAAAGGCCAGGAAACCGAAGCGGTCTTCATCAACAAGTTCGGCACCAGGCTGACCACCCGCAGCGTTGGCCGATTGCTGGCCAAATATCTCAGACAACTGGGAATGTCAGGCCAGGCAAGCCCGCACACCCTGCGACACAGCTTCGCTACCCATCTGCTGGATCGCGGTGCGGAAATCAGAAGTGTACAGGAACTCTTAGGCCACCGAAGCCTGACGACGACACAAATCTACACGCATTTAACCACCCAACGATTGCAGGAAAGTTACAAGAAGGCGCATCCGCGAGCGTAAAGTAAGGTAGTCTGCTGGCGGGTTCCAGTTGCACACTCCTACTGTAGTGAACGTTAACAAAAAATATGACGACTACAATGCAGTCACCTTTCCCGAAGTGGGACACGTTTCAATGTGTCATGATGCGATGACACGTTGGGACGTTTTACATTCCTGGTACGATACAATCGTGCCCCACGAAACATTCTCACCCCACTGAAAACCAATCCTGCATCGCATAACAAACCAATGTCACCAATCCAAGGTGGGCAAGGATCAGCAGCAAGAGCTCCCAGCAGGTTCGTTGACACCGATAACAAACGAGCCAGATAATCCACGCCGGGATAAAAAACAGAAACACCACCAGGCCAAGCGTGGTGAACGGATCGCTGGATGCCCAGTTGGTAGTCGAGTCTGCTGGCTCGTTGCGTCGCCACAGATAATAAAACAAACTGCAGACAAGCGGAGTGCCAGCCAGGCCAGCGCCCGTCAGTAGTGCATATCCCGTATCTCGCCAGGTAACGGATCGTTGGCGAATGAACAGTAGCATCAATGGTGCAATCAGGATTCCCAAGACTGCCGATGCCATCACCAGGATAGTGGGCGTTCTACCCGCGATCCAGCCGGCAACCGTTTCGCGGACATCATTGCTCGATTCCAGAGTAAGGTCTTGATGCCAATCTGCCGGGTTCGGGCTGAGCGTGATTTTGGTAACCGGCCTGACGCGAACTGCTTCCAGTTGCGAGGGTGTCAATCCACTCCCCATGCCGCTACGTCCGAGCGCGGCATCATCTGTTGGGACAACGATTTTCCCCAGCATTCGATGACACGCCAGCCCTGGAATACGCATGTCCGTCGTTGCCTGATACCAGCCTCGAAGATAGACAGTGGTTTCCACAGGCGTAGGATTCGCCCGCGTCGGCAGAAGCGGGTAGAACGGCTGGGGACAGGCAAAGTCAATCACCACCGCCCGGCCTGTTCCAGGCGTATCGCCACGCCAACTACATACAAATGAGTACTGTGCTCCGTTTTTAGCACCGAAATACTCTTTCAAGCTGGTCAGTTGCTCAGCTTTAATATCAAGCTGCTTCTGTTGAAAATATTTGTTCAGCGCATCCCCATCTTTGGCTGTCAGCACTTCGACGACCATGCCGAGCGCCTCAATATGACTATGTACCACCACCAATGGCTCGCGGTGGCTTCCTCCGTTTGCGGCACCAAGAGCTGAATCCGCGGTCGAAAATGTCACTGATTTGGGCTGTGATCCGACTGACTGGAAGAAGAGCCTGACTGGTGAAAGCATGTAGCCGGTATCCCACATTAATGCCAACTCACGGGTTTGCTGCAGATTCTCGCGTGCGCGGGGAATGGGGAAATAGGGCTGGTAGACACTCGGCATCCGTTCAATCGGCTTGGCTGAGACTCGACCCGGTTCACAAGGAATCGGAATGATCCAGACAGTGGGCTTATCTGTCTTTTCAGATTGCGTCTTTACATACAGCCGTTCCTGGCTGGCTTCCCATTCAATGAACGCATGCTGCTCGCTCTCACTGACAAAGCCCCCACCTTTCTTGGCAATGATCCCATCACTATGGGCTACTGTTGCACAACCAAGAACGGCGATGATAACAACAAGAAATCGAATAACAGCAAGCATGGCACACCCAATTATCTTTGATTCATGCTCCAAAATGATAACAAAGTTGTTTGCATTTGCTCCATGCAAATGTCTGACAGTTGAATGCCACTGATCAGCGGTATGCGAAGTTCGTGGCAGTGGGGCACGATTGTATCGTGCCAACGGGATAAATTATCTCTCCAAGCATCATCCAAAATGACACGTTTAAAACGTGTCCCACTGCCAATTACTCCCCCAGCCACCACCTGCGCTTCGGCCTCTTGTACTTGAGTCCAAACTGTTTAATCGCTACTTCAGAGACTGCCTTGGCTGCTTCCTCAGGCGAATCGGTTACCAGTATCCGGTCGTAATCGCCCTGGCTGATCGTTCTCGCCTTGATCATGCATTTCAGAAAATCGAGCATCGGTTCCCAGTAGGCTTTGCCCATCAGCACCAGGGGGAAGTTGTGAATCTTGCCGGTTTGAATCAGCGTGGCGGTTTCAAATAACTCATCCAGTGTGCCATATCCGCCAGGTAGAATGACGAACGCGTACGAGTACTTCACCAACATTACCTTGCGGACAAAGAAGTAGCGGAACTCAACAAACTTGTCGAGATACGGATTCGGATGCTGTTCGTGGGGCAAGACAATATTGCAGCCTACCGAATAACCACCCGCATCTTTGGCGCCACGGTTAGCAGCTTCCATGATGCCCGGACCACCACCTGTCATGATGGTGAACCCACTCAGTGCCATCTGCCTGCTGACTTCACGAGCCAGAATATAGTAAGGATGATCTTCCTGAAACCGCGCCGAACCAAACACGGTCACGCAGGGACCGATGAAATGAAGATTGCGGAAGCCCTTCATCACTTCCAGGAAGATGCGCAATGCTCGCCAGAGTTCCGTGCCACGCCTTTGTGGGCCTTCCAGAAACCGGCTGTCATCCAGCGTGGTCGCTTGCTTACCCCAGTTCGGCCCTTTTCCCGGTGGGACCACTTCAGGCAATTTCGGCTCCTGGCCAGTCGGTAAGGTCATACTTTTCATTCCTTTGCTGAAGTGGTCCGGTTTTTACTCTGTACAGTTGACAGTTGCTTCGTCAGTCAGAGAGTATCACTATGGTTATATCATTCTCCCCCTTGCCAAGGGGGAGTTAGTGGGGGTAAGTATTTGCAAGCCCCAACCCCACCCAGCCTCCTCTTTTATCAATGGGAGGAGATACACATGGTGAATACCGATGGCGAATCTCTTTGACGACGATCCTCTACCGATCCCGGCTCCGCGTAAGCAGTCTGCATCAGCGCCACTTGCAGAGAAAATGCGTCCCCAGTCGTGGGATGATTTTCAGTATGAAGATTCATTCGACAAAACACTCCTGTCGTTTTTGCAGACCGGCCAGAGCTCTCCTCCTTCACTGGTGCTCTGGGGACCGCCTGGCACTGGCAAGACCACCTTTGCCAAACTGGTCGGCCAGAGTTTTGGCTTGCCCTTTATTGAATTCTCTGCGGTGCTGGGCGGCGTGCAGGAGATTCGGCAGATTGTCGCTGCTGCACAAAAACAATCCAAGCCTACATTATTGTTCGTCGATGAAATACATCGGTTCAATAAATCCCAACAGGATGCTTTCCTGCCTCATGTTGAATCGGGAACGATTATCCTGATTGGAGCGACTACGGAGAACCCGTCGTTTGCCTTGAATAGTGCCCTGCTCTCCCGAATGCGTGTGCTCGTCTTCAAATCACTCTCCGCCAGTGCACTGCAAACGCTTCTGAAGCGAGCAGAAAAAACCATAGGCCTGACGCTCAGCGAAGAAGCCCGCGATGCCTTCATCCAACTCGCCGGTGGCGACGGCAGGCGTCTACTGAACTGGTACGAATCATTCAGCACCACGCGAAGTGATCGCATCAAACCGGTGCAGGCCGACGATGTGAAATCCTATCTGAAGCAAGCACAGACGCAGTTGTACGATCGGGCAGGCGATCAGCACTTTGATACCATTTCAGCATTCATCAAGAGCTTGCGAGGTTCCAATCCGGATGCAGCCCTCTTGTACGGCTTCCGTATGATCGAGGCTGGCGAAGACCCACGATACCTTATACGAAGAATGATGATCTTTGCCAGCGAAGATATCGGCAACGCTGATCCGTATGCACTCTCGCTGACCGTCTCCACTGCTGAGGCCTACGACAGGCTCGGCTTGCCCGAAGGCAAGATACCCATTGCCCAGTGCATCACCTACCTGGCCACCGCGCCAAAATCCAACCGCAGCTACCTGGCGATGGGGCAAGTGCTGCAGGATATCCGCAATCACCCGAACATCACCATCCCCATGCACCTCCGCAACGCCCCCACACCCATGATGAAAGAAATGGGCTACAACCAGGGCTACCAGTACCCGCACGACAACCCATCAGGCTATGTCGCTGGTGTTCAGTATCTCCCCGATGAACTCGCTATGGCAGATTACTACAAACCAAGCGAACATGGACATGAAAAGTTGATTCATGAGCGGATGCAGCAGCGTAAGAAGAGTTAGTCTGTATGCGTTGAAGATCTCGCTGAGCACGCAGGAGGCAATCCGAAGGCTTACAGTCAAACATCATACAGCACGGGCGAGCATCACAAACTGCTTGATCCGCCGCCTTGTCCATGGATGTTCCATGCCCAGCCAGTAGGTCATGAGAAACTGGCCGAGTTTTCGCCAGTTCGCCCGATCATCAAAAGCCCATACCCGTTCCACCTTCCAGCGATTCTCCACAAGTAATTTCTGCAGTTCGGCCAGCGATGGCTTATACTGCCACGCCGGATGGTGACGACGTGCATCGTCGTAACGCTTTGCTGCGAAGTTGATGATGCTGAGCACCATCGGAGAATTTTCAGGAACCAGTTCCCGCAGCATGCTCAAGAGCCTGCCCGGGTTATGGAGATATTCCAAGACGCCACCGATATGGACACAATTGATGTGACTGGCGCGGAAGAAATCGAGGGAGAAGTCACTATTGAAGTCAACCTGCACAAAGTGTCCGGGTGGAAGTATCGAAGCCGCTTTGGTAGAAATATCAACGCCATAATACTCGACATCTTCCGGCAGCAGTTGTTTCAGGGTAGCTGTGGAGCAACCGACGTCGAGCACCCGTTTTTCCGGAAGTTCCCTGAGAATATCAGCCATCAATCGCAGGCGTGCATGCGGATTGCGGTACTGAAGCGTTTCCGTGTTCCAGTATGTCGTTCCCCACTTGGCGGTCATGGAGTTTCCATTCAGAGTGATTCGCTACTGCTTCTACGAAGCAGGGACACTTATGGTTACAGTGATTCAGAAAATTAAAAGTTGATTTGATCAGACAGCTTCCCTGTCATCTTATTCTGAAACAGCAGGTTTTTGAAGACAGAGTGTTGTTTTGGGTGCCATCTTTTGTCGGTGTTCCGGCAAACGATGCCCTTGTGCTTCAGGTCGTCGAACTATCAGCGCTACAAACGGGTGAAGGTTATGAACTGAAACACTGGACAGACACCAGGATTTGGGAGAAGATTGACTACTGTCACGAGAAGCAGTTACCACGACTATCGTGCCACCCGCACCGTGGCGCAGATTCCGGTAGATTGGAAGACAACGCCGATGATCCACACGCGGCTGCCACTGCTTCGCTACTCCGTTACGGTGCCGTATCAGCAGTGGATTTCATATGCCTTGAGCAGGTCTCCCATTCAATGGAGATATCCACATACTTCGTGCGTGGTTCTGGTCATCACCGAAAAACATTCAACGAATCTCTTCCCATGCGCCGCAGAAACATTACACTGTAGACCTGCCCGATTTCTTTCCATTCTTGGAACCCGTCATGATGCGTTGGATTTCTGGTCTCTCCTTTATCATCCTGCTGGCTGCCTGTCTGAATGAGGTGCAAGCTGACGATCAGCAGGACGTGTTGCCTAAGCAGGATGGCCGCTCACTGAACTTTGATTTTGAAACTGGCGACCTGCGCGACTGGACAGTCGAAGGTGAAGCTTTCGTGGGGCAACCTATCGAAGGCGATACGGTCTACCCTCGTCGCAACGATAATAAAAGCCAGCACCAGGGCAGGTTCTGGATTGGCGGCTTCGAGAAAAAAGGGGATACGCCCCGAGGCAAACTCATCTCGGTTCCATTTCAGGTAACACATCCCTGGGCATCGTTTCTCGTAGGCGGTGGGCCATACCTGGAAACATGTGTTGAACTCGTGGACCATGCCCGCAACGAAGTGATCTTTCGGGTCAGTGGCCTTGAAGAAGAAAATCTCCGCCGGGTTGCGGTCGATCTGCAGAAGCATGTTGGCAAGACAATCTTCATCCGCCTGATTGATAACCACACCGGCCACTGGGGGCATCTCAATTTTGATGACTTCCGTTTTCATAATGCCAAGCCGACCGTGCCACCTCGTCCGCAGGCCAAGCTCGAAAACGACAACTATCCCCATGCAGGTCTGTCTCCTGAAGAATCAGTCAAAGCCATGACGGTGCCCGAAGGCTTTAGTGTCAAGCTGTTCGCAGGCGAGCCGGATGTACGCCAGCCCATTGCATTCTGCATGGATGATCGTGGTCGACTCTGGGTGGCCGAAGCCTACTGTTATCCGCAACGCCGCAAAGATGGCGAAGGTAAGGATCGCATCCTGATCATGGAAGACACCAATAACGATGGCAAGTTCGACAAGAGCATTGTCTTTGCTGACAACCTCAATCTGGTCAGTGGCATCGAATGGGGTTTCGGCGGCTTGTGGATTGGTGCTGCTCCCTACCTGATGTTCATCCCCATTGATGCCTCGGGCGACAAACCTGCAGGCGAACCGAAAATTCTGCTCGATGGCTGGGGCTGGCAGGATACCCATGAAACCCTCAACACTTTTTCCTGGGGTCCCGATGGCTGGCTCTACGGCTGTCACGGCGTGTTCACCCACAGCAAAGTTGGCAAGCCCGGTGCTGCGGACAATGAGCGTACGAAGATCAATGCAGGCATCTGGCGCTATCACCCCATCCGTCATCAGTTTGAAGTATTTGCCTGGGGCACCAGCAACCCCTGGGGACTCGATTACAATGCCCAGGGGCAGTTGTTTATCGAAGCCTGCGTCATCCCCCATTGTTTCCACATCATTCAGAATGGCCGATACCTGCGACAAGCCGGGTTGCACTTCAACCCACACACCTATGCTGACATCGGCACCATTGCCGATCACTTTCATTATCTGGGGGCTACCCCGCACGGCGGGAACAATAAGAGCGATTCCGCTGGAGGCGGGCATGCCCACTGTGGACTGATGTGCTATCTCGGTGGAACCTGGCCGAAGGAATATCATGGTCAGTTATTCATGGGCAACATTCATGGCCGACGGTTGAATATGGATCGGCTGAAAACCAATGGCTCAGGCTACGTCGCCAGCCACGGCCCCGACTTTCTTCTTGCCAACGATGCCTGGGCCCGATTCATCAACAT
Source organism: Planctomycetia bacterium (assembly GCA_016795155.1). NCBI lineage: Bacteria > Pseudomonadati > Planctomycetota > Planctomycetia > Planctomycetia bacterium. Next base: position 18,149 of record JAEUIE010000009.1, read on the forward strand.
GCAGTACGGCCCCGATGGCAACGTTATCCTCATCGACTGGTACGATCAGCAGGCCTGCCATCGCACCGAACCGCACATCTGGGATCGCAGCAACGGCCGCGTTTACAAGATCGTTCATCGCAGCACTGAAAACCGCCAGACCGATCTGCAGAAACTAGGCGGCGACCTCAGCAAACTCGATAACGATCAACTCTTCAAACTGGTGACCCATGATAATCACTGGTATGTGCGACATGCCCGCCGGTTGTTGCAGGAACGCAGCGTCACCCAACCCGCTGGTGTCAACCGCCCCGTCTCAATCACTGGTAACAGCAGAATCGCCAACGACTGGAAGCAGGAAAAGAATGCTGATAAACGCCTGCAACTGCTGCTCGCTAATCACCTCAGCCAGAAAATGCCAGATGCGGAATATCTTTCTGCCATGAGCGATGATTCCGATGCCATCCGCGCCTGGGGCGTGCAGCTGGCGGTGGAAGCGGGACATCATTCCACGCAATTCATTCAGCAGTTTGAACAGATGGCGAAGTCCGATGCCTCGCCGATGGTTCGATTGTACCTCACTTCGTCACTGCCCAGGCTTAATCCATCCAGTCGATGGGGTATTCTTGCCAATCTGCTGCAGCACGCGGAAGACCGGGACGACCACAACCTGCCTCTTATGTACTGGTATGCAGCAGAAGGGCTGGTAGATACCGATGCCCCGCGTACCTTGAAGCTGGCCCTCGATGCCAAGGTACCCATTCTCGAATTCATGGTCCGCCGCATCAGTTCGATGAATAACGAGAACGCCATCAATAATCTGGTAGCGACTTTGAAGTCTTCGACTGATGCCCGCACTCAGCAGATCATTCTTTCCGGCATCAACCAGGCCATGCGGGGCTTGCGTAATGTCAAGCAGCCAGCCGAGTGGAAGGCAGCCTACGAATCGTTGAGTGGAAAAGCTGATCCCGAAGTACGACATCAATTATTGCTGCTCGGCATGGTGTTCGACCCTGATACCGTTATGGCCTCTCTTTCCAAAGTGGTTGCTGACCACTCTGCAAAACTGCAGCATCGCCAATCAGGCCTGCAGGCGCTCATCACCAGCCGCAAGTCCGAAGTGATGCAACTGCTCATGCAACTGAGCGAAGAGGAACCGATGCGTAGCCTGGCCATTCGCGGTTTGGCCGTGTTCGATCAGCCTGAAATCGCAACAAAACTGCTGAAGAGTTATCCGAAGTTCTCCAGTAGCGACCGCCGCGATGCCATCAGCACACTCTCAGCACGCCCTGCCTGGGGCCTGGCGTTGCTTGAATCGGTTAAGGCCAAGTACATTCCGGCGAACGATATCCCTGCCGATGTTGTCAGGCAACTTCGCCAGTTGAACAATCAACAACTCAACTCACTAATCGCGGAAGTCTGGGGCGTCGTCCGCACCACACCTGCTGAAAGACTGCAGCATATTGCCAGCATGAAAACCATGCTGTCCAGCAAGCCCAAAGTGGCTGCTGACCTGTCATTGGGCCGAGCGCTTTTTGAAAAGACCTGTGCCCAGTGCCATCAACTTTATGGCACCGGCGGCAAGGTTGGTCCCGACATCACCGGCTCCAATCGGGCAAACCTCGATTACCTGCTCGAAAATATCTACGACCCCAGTGGCGTGATCCCCAAGGAATACGCTGCCACCTTCTTCGTCACCAAGGATGGCCGCTCCATCACCGGCATCGTCAAGGAACGCAACAGCAAAACGGTTACGGTCGCCACTGCCAACGAAACGCTGACCTTGGCTCTTGACGATATCGAAGGTGAAAAGCCAAGCGACACCTCCATGATGCCTGATGATCAGATGAAACCGTTCAGCGAGCATGAAATCCGTTCGCTGTTTGCTTACCTGATGCACCCCACCCAAGTGCCCGTGCTCGCGATGCAGGAGAATGCAGCCACCTTCTTTAACGGCAAGGATTTAACAGGTTGGACAGGCGACACCAGGCTCTGGAAAGTCGAAGATGGCATGATCGTTGGCTCTACTACCGGCCTCAAGAAGAACGAATTCCTCAAAAGCCAAATGATGGTGAAAGACTTCAGGCTGTCGGTGAAGGTCAAGCTCACGCCAAATACCGAAAACAGCGGCATTCAGTTCCGTAGCGAAGTGATCGATAATGGTGATGTGAAAGGCTACCAGGCCGACATCGGCAAAGGCTGGTGGGGCAAGCTCTACGAAGAACATGGCCGGGCACTGCTCACCAAAAACAACGGCGACCAGTTCGTTAAAGTCAATCACTGGAACGACTACGTCATCGAAGCACGAGGCAGCAAAATCAAAACCTTCATCAATGGTAACCCCTGTGTCGATCTCGACGACAAACCCGGAGCCCGCCAAGGCATCATCGCCTTCCAACTCCACAGCGGCGGCCCCATGCAGATACGCTTCAAGGACATCAAACTCGAAGTCTTGAAAGACTAACAATAGGGGTAGGAAGGATCGCATAATACTGATCCCTCCTCCCTCTGAACCGTGCGGGCGGATTTCCCGCACACGGCTCTCACGCTTGATGGTTTACCCACGAGGGGATTGACAGGCCAGGTCTCGGGCTGTCTTCAGACTGTACAGCCCCAGTCCTGCAGAGAAGTCATTCTTCCAGCGTTGATGATCGGATCCTCGCCCACGGCCACGACGCCCCGCTCCCCCTATAGGGTGTAAATGCCAGTGTAAAAGTGCAGCGCGGGTGGCAAGTCGAGTGATGTTGTAAAAGTACTGACCCCGAAAAGCTGCGTTTCGACGGCCACGTGGCAGGTACGTAGATTGATATTATCCCTTTTCTACATAGCAGTATTTATTTCTTCATTTGATCGGTGCATTTACGCTGAACGAGATACCGAACCGTTGATGATATCGGGCAGGTTCATGGCGCCGGCGGGTCCGGAAAACGTGCGAGTTCTGTCGCACAGGCGCTGGTCAGATTCTTCCAGTTTTGTCCCGTGTTCAGGGCCACGTGCAGTGACAAATCGACATCCGAAAAGGTGTTTCCCGTCACGGTAAACGGCCTGTTGTCAAAGCCGTCCACTTTCCCATGCACTTCTCCTGCAGACAGGCCGGAAAACCAGATCCAGCGGCCGATGCTGCGCGCCCACTTCATGTGATTGCCCTGCGTCTGGAAATGTTGGATATTGTTGCCTGCTTTGACAACGGGAACCTTGTCCAGTGTGACGGTAGGCACCAAGCCGTTGGGCACGGGGCGCAACTTGAGTGTGAAGTTTCCGAACGGTTTGCCTTCTGCGCCGTTGACATCCGGAATGGGTTTTGCCTCGAATTTGCCGACATGGCGAATAGGCGAGTCCAGGCCGCCGTCCCACATGGGAGCGTCCGAAAGCCCCAGAAAGCTGATTTCCGCAACCCCTTTCGTGTTCAGCTCCACAGCCAGTCCCAGGGCCAACGCGCACCCCTGGCTCCTGCCCAGGATGCAGACCTGGCCGATTGTCTTGAAGTCTGACTTGCAGAAGCTGTTGATATCTTTCATGACCGCGTCGATGTCCTCGTCGATTTTCGGGCCAGCGCCCCGAGAGGCCGCGAGCAAGTTTCTGGCTTGTTTGACCTGCAGGAGCCGATCGAGGTAGGGCTGGCGGCTGACCTCATCTTCGACTTTGAATTGCGTGGAAAATGGCACGCCACCGCTGAATATCAACAGGATATCATTGGTCTTGCTCATGGTAGATCCCCTTGCGAGCGCCGTTTGATTGAAAAGTTACGGCTAGCGCTGAGCCTTTCTTGGACCTCGAATGCCAGCATCTCGAGGTCGAGGCTACGGATAGTCAATTTGCCGACGATATTGTCCGGAGTGGTCTGGATAGCGGGGTTGATGATTTTGCGCCGCGTCTTGTACGCCAGGACGGCTTTTGCCGTTTGCGTTCCATAAAGTTGGGCGCGTAATTCATCCGGGCCGATGTTGCCTCCTTCGAGGGTCAGCACGGCGTTTTGAATCAAGCTGACAAACTCCCCGCGATCCCCGGGAACCACGTGCTGGGCGTCGTTGCGCAGAGTCCGTTCCAGCCGCGGATCTCCGCGCAAAGACGCGGATAGTAGACCAACCGTTTCCAGATCGGGAAGGCCACGCTCCTTCGCCAGCATCTCGCGATCGAGCGCGGCCATCGTCATCTTGCCGACAATATTGTCGGCCTGGGTTTGATAGGAAGGGTTGATGATGTTTCGTTTCCGCTTATAGGCGAGGACCGCCGCGGCGGTGGCGGGGCCGTAATTCCCATCCGCAGCGATGGTCGCGCCATCCAGTGCAATCAACGCCTGTTGAATCTTGCGGACGTGCTCCCCGGCCGCACCCGGCACGATGTGGGCTGGGTCCGACACAGACGCCGCTTCGAGTTTAGGGTCGCCACGGAATAGTTGCGATTGAACAGCCATTAGAACTTCCTTTCGATGCCACCAAACGCCAACAGCTTAGAAGCGGCGGGGGCCGAGTGAGCTATAGGTCACGAAAAGCCGTCATGCCCCCGCCGTCTGCTGCAGCGCCTGGATACTCATCATAGCCACGCAGGAATGGGGAAGAACCTGTCCCAAGTAGAACGAGATCAGGGGTTCCCCTGTCTCAGCGTGGAATCTTCAGAGGAGTGTGCGCTCCTCGACCACAATGCGGGCTTGGTTCTCCCCATCCCCAAGAGCATATGATGAGATTTTACACCCAGACCCACCAATACTACTGAGGCGTTGATCTCCATGCAAGAAGTATGGGAGAGATGTTTTGGGTGGAAACATCTCTGTCGAGGGGGGTGCTGTTAACTGGCTTGTATTAGAGAAGTACATTTCTACACTCCGGCTGGGCGGCTTGTTGAACAAGTACCACCGCCGAGCGGCGTGAGTGGCTGATTCGGTCAGAATGATTAATCGGTTTTGAGTTCTCACTTCTCATCATGGTCATCCGTGATCATGCCTTTGTGGCTATTCGTTCAGTGATGGCGTTTTGAGCACTTTTGTACCTGACGCAGACGATTCTTAACGATTGACTTATTAGTTATACGATGTAGTATAATGTATACTTAAGTATAACCGTCAGTGACATGATTTTCCCTTTGTCTGAATCATCAACAACAGTATGCCACGCCTTATCACGCTGGAAGCGGTTGATGGACTTTATCCATCACGATTACCTGCCTCTTGTGGATGGCTATCTCATCGACTGGATGAGAAAGCCGCTGGGTATACTGATCCTGGCGACCATTTTTGCCGGGCTGTGTGGCTGGGTCGTGCATCCGCATGGTTATCTTGTAATGTCGATACTGCTGGCGGTTCTGGTATCAGGGCTGGTCTGGCCCTGGCTTACGATGCTGGGAATATCAGCTGAACTTGAGTTTGGCGGCACGCGAGGCCGGGAAGGCGAATCAGTGCCAGTGAAACTGCGGATTCAAAACCGCATGCCCTGGAATGCCTGGGGGCTGGGACTGCAGATTACCGAAACAACGCAGACTGAAGCCAGTGTCGTTCGTGCAGCAGGCTGGAAGACCACGGTGATTGCCTGGGATTTTGTCCCCATGCAGCGAGGCGAATATCCACTGAACACCCCGACACTCTATTCCGGTTTTCCGTTTGGACTCTGGAAGGCCAGGCGGCAGGTTGCGATATCACAGCGATTGCTGGTCTGGCCGAGTACGGTGCCGGTGGGAGCCATGCCCGAAGTTACCGGTTCTGATCATCACGAGGGACAGGTGTTCCGCAACAAGCCGGGCGATGCGGGTGACATCCTCGGAGTCAGGCCGTTTCGCGAAGGTGATTCGCTTCGCCGAATTCACTGGGCCCAGACGGCTCGTTACGATCGGCTCATCGTGTGTGAACGGCAAACGCCCGGTTTGCCTGCCATTCGCATTACCGTCGATACGGATCCAGCCATCCATGCGGGGGAAGGTTCGGAGAGTTCGCGGGAATGGGTGATCCGGCTGGCAGCCAGTTTCTGTACGGAATGGCTGAGTCAGGGTGCCCAGATCGAGGCAATCATTCAGGGAAAGCTGTATCATGCCGCAGGTGGCACAGCCCAGCTTCGCAAACTGCTGGATGCTTTGGCCCGCGTTCAGCCTGCGGGCGATCAGCCACTGGCTGAAGTTTCCCGCTTGCCTGCCTGTATTCAGTGCCGGGCGAGTTGCAGTGTGGTCATCACTACCGATCAGGGCATGGAACAAATGCCACGCACCGCATTTCGCGGTCAGCATCCGTTATATGTGGTGCTGCATCGCGCAGCAGTGGTAGAAGCTGTATCACAATCATGCACCTTGCCCCATAAGCCCTGGATGGAAATCCGCCATCGCGATGAACTGACGACCCAACTGCGAACCAGTTGGAAAGGGGGCAACTGTGGCTGTTAAGCTTCCACGCTGGCAACTGGTGCTCACCTGGCTGCTGGTAGCCTTGGCGGTACTGGCCACTGAGCTGGCAACCATCAAGCCCGGCTTTGCATACGACACGAACCGCTGGTTGGATTGGCTGATCACTCTGTTGTTGACTGCACCCCTGGCCATCATGGTGGCACGACATCAAGCGGGAAAGTCAGCAACTCGCGTTCCACCTGTTCTGTTCATTCTGACATTGAGCCTGTTTCTGCTGCCTGTCCTTATGGCCTTGACCGGTCGGTTACTGGGTTACCAGGGTTTGCTGCTGGAGATCATCCTGGCAGCATCACTACGGAACCTGGCCATCGCTTTGGCATGCCTGGTGCATTGGCCTCGCTTGATCTATTCTGCAGCGATGGTCAGCCTGTTCCTGATGGTTTTTGCTCTGGTACAGGGGGAAGGAAAACTGATCCTGGCATGCCTGGCACTCTATTCGGCTCTGGGCTGCTGCTGGCTGCTCAACTGGTACTGGCTGCATCTGGTGAAGCAGGAACATCGGTGTGCAGCGCCGTGGGGCGCCATCGGCCTGTTGATGCTCATTCTTTCGGGCATTCTGGTGATGACGCTGGTCGGCCCAGCCAAGGCTGCACAAACCCTCTGGGGTTTTCTGCCCAGTTCAGGAGGCCGCGACGATTACGATCCCTTCTCGCGAGGTGGAGTCAACACCGGTGATGAGGTGATCAAAGGTTCGCAGGAATCCACCAGCACCGGCATGACCGACAGCGACTTCTTCCTCGACAGCCCGGACGATGCCCTCTACGATGTGGCACACGATCTGTATGGCGACGTTATCAAGCCTCGCGACTGGCAGCGAACGATTGCCTTGCCTGCCGAGAAAATGCTCAAGAAGGAAATCATCCCGGCCGAATCGCTGAATGCTTCGAAAGAGTTTTCACTGTTGCGCCAGCCTCCGCCTCCCACTGGCGAGATGGGCAATCAGGGGCCGAGCGCGCTGCTCTATGTGCAGGGTCGAGTGCCGGTGCACCTGCGTTTGAAAGCTTACGAACTGTTTGATGGCATTATCTGGAGCGAACCGGAATACCATGGCTCAACTGGTGATGTTCATCGCGATGAAGCGCCGTGGATGAAAATCAGTTACTACCAGTGGCCTGAGCTTTTCTCACAGCCTGAAAAACATGTCATCAAGATTGCCAGATTCAAGACCGATGCCTTGCCGTTTCCGCCACAGATCCAGCGTTTCCGTGTAGGGAAAATTCATGATCGCACGTTTTTCGGCTGGTCGCAGGATGGCATTCTGCGCATGGTTGAGCGCAACGTGCCAAAAGGCACGCTGACCGAAGTGGAAACCGCGGTGGTGGATGTCCGCCTGCTTGAAAGTAAAAGACTGGCATGGGACAAACCAACGCGCCTGCTCAACTATGTCAGTCTGCCGGGCATCGATTCTCTGGTCGAGAAGTTGAATGCCCTGGCCTTGCGCTATGCAGGTGAAACGCCACGGGGCTGGAAACAGATTGAAGCCATCGTCGCCGGGGTACGACAAGATTTTCAATTGAACCGTAAAGCTCAGCCACCGGCGGATTGCCGCGATGTGCTCAGTCATTTTCTTGAGTGTCGCACCGGCCGCGATGTTGATTTCGCCACGCTCACCGCTATGCTGCTGCGAACGCAGGGCTACCCGTGCCGGGTGGTGAGTGGATTCTATGGCGACCCGGCACATCACGATGCCAATACGGATCACACGCTGATTTTCAAGGATGACATGCATTTCTGGGTTGAAGTGCTGGCAGGCGGCAAAGTCTGGGTGCCCGTGGAACCGACGCCCGGTTATCAACTGGCCTCGCCGCTCTATTCGTGGATAGATCGCCTGCAACAAGCCGCTGCTGCCTTCTGGCAATGGTGCCTGCAGCATCCGCTGGCTATGGCTCTGCTGCTGGGGCTGGTGCTGGCAGCGATCATCAACCGGCAGGAACTGCTCGATCGCTGGTATCGCCTGCGCTGGCGCTGGCTGACAGGTCAGTCACCCCGCGAGCAGTTGCGTTTCACCCAGGCGCTGCTGGATCGCCGCAGCCGGGGCACCGCCTGGCAGCGACCGTGTGGCATCACGCCGAGCCTCTGGTATCCACAGCAGTGCCCGGAACTGGATCGCTGGGCCGCCATGTTTGCCTGGGCTGGATACGCTCCACCGTATGTCGAGTGTCCCTGGACGGTTCACGAAGTTACTGCCACCTGCGATACCATTGTCCAGAGCTATCCCCGACGGCAAGTGCGACGACTTTCGTCATCTCAAACTTCGACTTTATCACCATGAGTGCACCATTGAATAAAGCTCCTGTTTCACTTCAATCGTTAGACAGCCTGCGTCACCGGCTCAACAGCACGCTGCTGGGCAAGCCCCAGGTGATTGAGCAGGTGCTTGCGTGCCTTCTGGCACGCGGCCATCTGCTGCTGGAAGACCTGCCCGGACTGGGCAAAACCACGGTTGCCAAAACCCTGGCAGAATCGATAGGCAGCACCTTCGCCCGTGTGCAGTGTACGCCCGATCTGCTGCCCGGCGACATCACCGGCTTCAGCATCTTCAATCAGCAGACGCGCGCCTTCGAATTCCGGCAAGGGCCGGTCTTTGCCGACATCCTGCTCGCGGATGAAATCAACCGTGCCACGCCACGCACCCAGAGTGCACTGCTCGAAGCGATGGCAGAACACCAGGTAACCGTGGACAATGTCCGCTATCCCCTTTCCAAAATCAGCTTCGTGATGGCGACGCAGAACCCGGTGGAACATCATGGTACCTATCACTTGCCGGAAGCTCAGCTAGATCGCTTTGCAATGAAGATTACCATCGGGTATCCTTCGCCGGAACATGAAGCGCGGATGCTGGCTCAGGCCATTGAACAGGCAACAACTGCTGAAGTGCCAGGTGCCCCGAAACCGCTACTGACCATCAACGAACTGATGCAGATGCAGCAGCAGGTGGCGCGATTGCCGGTGCAGGCTCAGGTGCAGCAGTATCTGGTAGCGCTCGGTACAGCTACACGCAAGCACAGGCAGGTAACGCTGGGTTTAAGCCCGCGTGGGTTGTTGCAGTGGCAGCGGGTAGCCCAGGCCCGGGCGTTTCTGCTCGGCCGGGGCTTTGTCACTCCTGACGACATTCAGGATGTTGCCTTGCCGGTGCTCAGCGTGAGGCTGGGCATTGAGCCGGAAGCTGTCAAAACAGTCATTCGTGATATCCTCGATTCCGTCCCCGTACCGGTGTAACCATGGATCCAGGGCAAATGTTTTTTGGTGGATTGCTGCGAGCCGCCCAGGCGGGATTGGAAGCAGCGCCAACGCTCATCTGTGGCCTGATCATCGCTGCGGTGTTCAGCCAGATGCTGGGGCCACGACGTACTGCCCAGCTTTTTGGCGAAGGCACCCGACAGGCTCTGCTGCGTGCCTGGATTCTGGGAATGCTGCTCCCCGTCTGTTCGCTCGGCGTATTCCCCATCATCCGGGAACTGCGGCGCAGCGGCATCTCCGGCGGCAGCATTCTCGCCTTTGCCCTTTCGGGACCGCTGTTCAATCCGCTCACGTTTCTTTATGGCCTGACGCTGTCAGAACCGATGGTGATCATCTGCTTCAGCTTTGCTTCGCTGGCCGTCGTCACGATTGCCGGGCTGGTGTGGGACAGATTGTTCCCTCACAGCGCGATGGAACTGCCTGCGGAACCTCCCCCGCTTCCATACGGCTTAACGCGGCTTTTTGCTGTGCTGCTGGCTGCCTCACGAACACTGGTCAGTTCTTCCATGCTCTACATGATGATGGCTCTGATCGGCGTGGGGCTGCTGGGGGCGTTCATTCCCTTCGGCGCACTCGAGACGACCATGAAACACGACGACCCGATGTCTCCCGTCATCATGAGCGGAGTGGCCACGCCGGCCTACATTTCGCCCATGCGGGCCATGATGCAGATGGGACTACTCTTCGAGCATGGCAATTCGGTCGGCGCCGGGCTGACGCTCCTCATACTCGGTGCCGGGTTTAACCTCGGTGTCATTGTCTGGATCTGGCGCTACTACCATACACGGGCGATGATCACCTGGCTGTTGCTGCTGGTGCTGACGGTGCTGGCGATTTCTTATGCAATCAACACGCCGCTCGATTTTGCTACCAACCGCGAAGGGCATACTCATGCGTTCGATGAATTCACCAATCCGTTCCATCATCCGCTCTTTGCAGCCGAATATCTCACGCAGATTAAGGCCAAACTCAGCGAAAGAATGGAAGTCCATGAGTATGTCAGCCTGTATGCCCTGGCCGGTCTGGCCGTGCTGGGATTGCTGGTGCGCCTCAGCGAGCGGTTCGGGTCGTGGGAAAGCTGGCTGCGACGAAAACCACAGAATGCAGAAACCGACGTGAACGCCCCCTGGTGGAACCGGCCCCTACCCAACAGGGTGCTGGCAGGCATTGCCCTGGTTGCACTGGTGGCGTTCAGCATCCTCGGGTGTTATCTCTATTATCCTGACGAAAGTGTTTTGTTTGATCAGATGCGGGTGTACCGTGTCGAGGTGCAGTCGGAAGTGCTGAGCTACCATCCTGAGAAACCGCAGGATCACCTGCAGCGGATGATTCCCAAGCTCGATGACCTGAGCCGCAAGCTGGAAGTGAGTCTGTTTCTGCGTCGCTGGACGCTGGACCCGACTATCCATGAACTCGCCGAGGAATACCGCGAAACGCTGGAGCATCTGCGTGATGGAGCCCGTGAGAAGAAACTCAAGCAGGAAGAACTGCCGGGGTACAATGCCACGATCTATCGTCTCCACGAAGCATTGCGAAAGAAAGTGAAGGAAGGCGCTTGAACCAGGTGACTGTTGACAGATCACCGCTGTGCGGCAGAATCGAGAATCAGTTCATAGACATTGTCTCTATCGGGCTTCACTTCATACTCCAGGCCAGACGATTCAAACCGAGCATACTTGGGATTCAGCACCAGTGGTGCGTGGTGTGCCTTGGAATGGGAACCGGCGCCATCGATCACCAGCATTTGGATTACAGCCACGCGATAAGCGCCAGGCAAGGCGCCAGGTTTGCCACCCGAGGTAATCGTGAAGGTTCCATCGGGGTTTGTCCTGGCCCGTGCACCGTGTCCGGCCAATGAACTGAATTCGACGATTGCCCCGGCGACCGGCTTGCGATCCTTCAGGAGCACGCGGCCAGTTACCGGGTAGAGTTTATCGCTCGAAGAGCCGCAGCCTGCCAGAGAACTGGCTGCGATCAGCAATGCCAGAAAGAATCGGTTGGACATGAAGAATTAGAAATCCGGAATTTCCCGGCCATCATTGCGATTGCACAAACGAGACAGCACTTCGGTACTAATCTGATTGCTCAGCGGTATGACGCGACCATCGACAAAGGCAAACTGGCAGAGTCCGGGATGCCAGCTTCCAAAGGCAAACAAGCCGAGTCCATTGACATCATCGTTGGGACCATTGGCAATGGGCACCCCTACGCCACCCACTCTGGCGGAATAGTAAAAGCGGGAACCATCGTAGGCCGGGCCATTGTCGGGAATGGTCGCCAGCTTGTTGGCCTGTACATGCATTTCGCCAATCAAAATGGTTTGCGCGGTGCCATCGCGGACATCAGCAATGCGGATGCGGTCGCGCCAGTTGTCGCTGCGGCCACCATCAGTCGGGCGGGCCGAGATCAGCACGCCCGTACCCTGACCACCCCAGTAGAAATCGGTTTCCAAACCGCTCGCGCCGGGGGAAAGGTCCCCCATGTTGGCAGCATAATCGGAAGCTGCACCGCCGGGCACAATGGCGGGTGGGAACCCGCATCCACAAGGCAGCACAAATCCACCAGTCGTTGTTGATTCCACTACCGCTTCACTGGGGCTGCGTCGCGTTGGGCAGATATAGAGTTTCACCACATTGCGGCGAACGGATTCATCATGCGAGCCGAAAGGCTGCATCATATTCCACCGGGAGTATTCATTATCTTTCTCCAGGTAGGGTAAAATGCGCACTTTCCAGGTCGGGAAATCCAGATCGGGTGAAACAGCAAAAGGAGGGATATTGTAAGGCTGAAACGCCAGTCGAGCTGGTGGAAAGAAACCGTAGTCATGATGATAATGGAGCGTCGCCAGGGAGATTTGCTTCAGGTTGTTCTGGCAGAGCAGACGGTTGGCGGCTTCCCGTACTTTCTGAATGGCAGGCAGCACCAGTGCCATCAACAGCGAAATGATGGCGATCACCACGAGCAATTCAATCAGCGTGAAACCGATTCGTCGAGAACTGGCGAAATATCTCATGTCAACCTCAATTGAAATCCAACTTCACTTCACACATTGATTAAATGGGACAGTGCGGGAATGGGAATTCTCCCAGAACACCGACTGCAAATGGCAAACTGCGCAACATCCCTGCGCGATTCATCAACCTTGATTTATTGAAATAAGTATAACCAATACATACGTATTACCCCAAGCATTTTTCCCATTATTGATGGTATATGATGCGTGCAAATTGCATTGTGGTGTCGCAATAACTGAAAAATCAATAGAGTAGCTCGAACCCCTCTAGTTATACTAAGTATAACTTCTATGTGATATTACGCGTTCGTATAACTATGCTCTTCGCCGAATAGAGCGCGCTTCAAGAAATCCTCTGGTATGTCGAGAGTCATACGAGCGTGTTGACAAATTACCTGAGCAGCATCATTACAGAGCCTAACTGGAAGAACCCCAAGAAGTTCTGTCCAGTTTTTTCGTACTTGGTGGCGATACGGCGGTATCGTTTGAGCCAGTTGAACGTCCGCTCCACGATGTTCCTCATCTTGTACCAATGTTGGTCATACTCTCGCGGCTCCTTGCGATTCTTGCGTGAGGGAATCACGGCTTCAATCTCTTCTGCTTCCAATGTTTTGACGAACGCTTCACTGTCATAGCCTTGGTTGGCAATGGCGATTTCCACTTCAACATTTTTCATCAATGCAGGGGCTTGGGTAATGTCATGCACTTGACCTGGAGTAAGGATCATTTGCTGGGGGTTTCCCAATCCGTCCACGCGCAGATGCACCTTGGTTGTCAGGCCCCCACGAGACCGCCCCATGCCCTGCTTGGCTCGACTCTCCTCGCACGAAAGCCCCTTTTTCTAGCACCCGCAGCATGCTGATGCGCACGCATGATCGTGCTGTCGAGCATGGCTACTTCTTCGTCGGGCTGCTCATTGAGTGCTTGCATGATACGGGCCCAGACACCCAAACGACACCAATTGGAAAAGCGTTTGAAGACGGTATTCCAAGGACCAAACTCGGCTGGAAGATCACGCCACGGGCAACCGGTTCCCAGAATGTAAAGAACAGCATGAACGAATCGTCTCGTATCTTTGGGACGGCGACCCACTTTACCTTCCTCAGCCGGAAAGAGGTGACGAATCCGCTCATACTTCTCTTCGGATATCGAATGCCGTTCCATGGCAGAATCTCCTGATTTGACAGAAGACCCTATACCTGATTACGCTGGCTTGTCTAGAGTATTTCCACACGCCCTAATCTTTTGTTAAGTGGACAAATCTCTGTCGTTTTGCTTGTATTCTGCATTTCTCTCCATTACTATCCGTGCATTACTGGGTTAAGCAAATTGGTTGAAGCTGCTCATCCACAAAAAGCGAGTGAGTAGTATTCAATCAAACACCCCTGCTTTTACGTTTTTAGCTGGGTAATGGCTCGATATTCTTCATAGGAGTAGCATCAATGAAAAGGTTGTTATTGCTGTTCGGTATTCTGACTGTACTGGCTGTAGTCAGCCAGATGACAGCGGATGATTCGCCTGCTCGCAAGTCCGCAGAAGCGGAAATTCGTTCGCAGGCAGTTGCATTTTGCAAAGCCTTCAACCAGGGCAATGCTTCTGCGGTGGCAGCCTTCTATTCCGATGGCTGTGAATACACCAGCGAGACGGGACGAAAACTCGTGGGCCGCTCTGCTATCGAAGCAGCTTACACTGAACATTTCAAAACCAACCCGGGAGAGACCATTTCGGTGGATATCACATCCATCCGGTTCCCCTCAACTTCCATGGCAATTGAAGAAGGAACCATTGAAACGCGATTCGCCCAAGAGACTGCATTGCCAAACTGTTCCCACTATCGAGCAGTACATGTGCTGGAGAATGGGAAATGGCTGACTGCCTTGTCACAGGAATGGGGCGTAAGTCAGGACAAGATTAAGGATTTGAGCTGGCTCATTGGTCAGTGGGACGCTACCACCAAGCAGGGCGTGATCCAACTTCAATTTGAATGGAATGAAAAGAAGAACACTATCCTGACCCGATTCACCATGAAGAATGGCGACAAGGTACTGGCTTCAGGCAACGGCAGGATTCATCAGAATGGCCGTGGCCTGGTTGGTAATTCCTATCAGGATAATGGAAAACACGGTGAATCGATTTGGTATCGTGATGGCAACCGCTGGATTGCTGAAGACTCCGAGACCGGTCCCGATGGTGCTGCCTCGCGATCTGTGAACATTCTTACTCGACTGAACGACAATTCATTACTGTGGCGGACTGTCGAACGCACCATCAATGGCGAACCAGCCCCCGATGAAGTGCCAGTCAAACTGACTCGCAGCAAATAATAATCAGACTCCGTGTGAGTCACTGTTTCATTTCCCATTTCATTCGTAAGGACTGCTTAAGGATACTCAACATGAAAACTCTACGCTGGTGTATGATCGTGCTGGCATTGGCTTGTCTGGTGCCATTGAATCTGGAAGGTCGAGGCTTTGGAGGCCGAGGCTTTGGTGGTGGAGGAGGCGGTTTTGGAGGCGGAGGCCGCAGCTTTGGAGGAGGTGGCTTCGGTGGCGGAGGCGATCGCGGCTTCGGAGGTACTGGTGATCGTAGTTTTGGCGGCGGTGGATTCGGTGGTGGCGGTGATCGCGGGTTTGGTGGAGGCGGCTTTGGCGGTGGAGGCGAACGTAGCTTCGGAGGCGGTGGTGATCGCGGGTTTGGCGGAGGAGGTTTCGGAGGCGGCGGTGAACGAAACTTTGGCGGTGGAGGAAGCGTTGAACGTAATTTCGGCGGTGCAGGCAGCTTTGCACGTGACGGACGTTCAGGCGAAGGCGGCGTGGGCCGTTTTAACGATGGCAATTTCAACCGGGCAGGTACAGCTACCGCTCGCACTGGTGCCTGGTCAAACAACATAAGCCATTACGGAGCATACTCCGCGTCAGGCTATCATGTACAGGCCTGGAGTCATGGCTACATGAACAGTCACGCTGTAGCGGTACGGGGTAATTTCTACCACTGGAACTGTTTCACACCAGGCTGGTGGGGTCGCTATCCGGGAGCATGGACTGCTGCAGGATTTGCCGCTGCCAGCGCCTGGAATGTCGCCACCTGGAGCAGCCTGGCATCTTTCTGCAGCATCCCCGCTCAGCCAGTTTACTATGACTATGGCAACACGGTTACCTATCAGGATAACAGCGTTTATGTGAACGGTGACAATGTTGGCTCTGCATCCGATTACAATCAGCAGGCCATTTCGCTGGCTACTCAGGCTTCATCTGCCAGCACCAAACCAGACGAACCTTGGACACCGCTCGGCGTGTTTGCACTGACACAGGGATCGGAAACTAACTCCGAAAACCTGTTCCAGCTTGCCATCAGTAAAGACGGAGTCATTCGAGGCAACTACTACAACGGCTTAATGGATCAGACGACTCCCGTCAAAGGTTCCATCGACAAGAAAACGCAACGGGCTGCCTGGATCATTGGCGACAAGAAAGATCGTGTTTATGAAACCGGCCTGGAAAACCTGACACGGGATGAAACGCCAGTGCTGGTGCACATGGGGTCGGATCATACCGAGCAATTTATGCTCGTGCGGATGAAGAAGCCCGATAATGGCAAAACCAATGGAAGCAAAACACCCTGATCGACGAAGGTGTATGATCATTAACCAAACTGCCCCTGTGATGAATAGGGGCAGTGTTCTTTACAAGGGCTTGTTCCATAGCAATATGTGCGCGATCGTCGATACCAGCCAGCCCAGCGTAAAAATCACAGGTAGGTTAAAGAGGATTTGCATGCGGAGTGAGGAGGCAACGGACCGATGTCCTGCAGCCAGGTGTTCTTTGCGGGCTTCGTAGTTGCATAGTATCCAGAGAACGCTGATGACAAACCCGAGAAAAGAAACCGCTGCACGATGCGGATTGGTGTCAGCCGTGCCCAAAGCAGCGACCAGGAAACTGCTGGGAATCAGAAAGATCTCAGACAACTTAATCAGATCAGGCAGCTTGGATTCAGCCATGACATCATCACCCGATAGCAGAAGATGAACTTACTATATGGCGCAGGGTTTACGTGAACGTAGTCCAAAAAAAGGGTTACGAATCTAACTGTGTCCTGTTACAATCAGAAAGCTCGTACCGCGATTCAGGAGATAGCTATGGCTCCTCAGCAATACAGTCCAAATCAGATACTGCTCGGATTGCGATCATTTCTAAAAGATGAAGTAGGCGCGGATACAAGCTTCAATCTGGAAACTAATGTTATTCAGTACTTTCATGATCCAGAACTGGCTGAGGTGGACCTGGCAGATGTACTGGAGAGTATGGAAGAGTTCTTTGGTTTTAAATGCGGTCTTGCGGAATGGGAAGAACTATTCCATTTTGAACTGGCACAAAGCAACCCGGCTCTGTGGAGACAATCCATTGTCCCCACAGTCACATTTGGAAAGCTGGCTGAGTTTATTGCCCAACGTGCACCAGTCACAACGTCGTTTGCACCAATGATGGTTTTAGGTAATCGCTGTGCAACTGCTGGTATTTTCATGGGATTGATGCAGACTGCCTCCCGAGTTGTCAGAGTCGAGAAGCGTTTTGCACCCCATACGCCTATACGCGATGTTCTGAAAGGACGTAAACTCGATAAATTCTGGACTCATTTGCGTTGGATGACGGAAAACAACATACCTGAACTGCCTGCATCCTGGCGTTTTGCTTGTCATTCAGTGGGATTGTCAGTATTGGCTTTTATTCTGGTGCTTTTCATTCTTTTGGTTCTAGTCAAAGTCTTTGCCAATCCATGGCTACCAATGGCTGCTCCAGTGTTTGCGATAGTCGTCTATCTATATGGAAAAATGTATTTGGACTGGGTCAATCCCTTGCCTACGTCCATCGTAACATTTCGCGATCTAGCGATGTTGATCGATGAGAACAGAAAAGCAAATATTAACCCCTGAGACTCCCTGCGGCATATTCAGGCAAGACTGGATTCACATGCATTCCTGAACCCAATTCCAGCCCAGCCCATGTTGTCAGTCGAGGGATGATTTCCAGTCGCCAGCCAATTGATGTACTTTGGGGTGGCAATCGCCAGACGATGTTGTGGGCAAACAAGCCAAGTACCGATTGCATTCGTTGCAACACATGCTTCATATGGTGTGCCAACTCTATCCATTCTAATTGCTGCAATTGAAGATAGGGCGTTTCGTTGCGAGGTAGCAGCCAGACTTCGTAAGGAAACCGGCTGACTGGTGGACAAAGTGATACAAACATATCAGCTCGATGCACCAGAGTTTGGCTTTTCTCCATCTGCTCCATCAAATGAGCAGCATAAGATTGACCTTGTTCTGCCATCCACTGCCTTTCACTCTTGGCTTCCACCGCTAATTGTGCAGGAAGATGATTCAATGCCATCACCTGCAGATGGGGATGAGCGAGGGATGCACCTGCCAGCCGACCAACATTCTTGAACACCTGAAAGGACTTGATAGCAGCATCATTCTTCCAGCAAAGAAGCCTGTCTGCAGTGACCTTAAACACGCGGCTGAGATCTTCGACTGGTATTGTCAGCCAGTCATCGTTATGCCGGGCCGATTCGATCAGAACTTCGTGATAGCCACCTGCTGGCGTGGATGAACCAACTGCCACAGCGGGAAAACGATTAGGCACCATGCGTTGCTGCCAGGATTTGCCAGTCTCGACCGGCCAACGCCACGTTTCGGGTGGCGTTTCATGTTCATTCCCGGGACAGAACGGACAGAATGCATCTGGCGGATATTCGATGCCACCCTGGTGAAAGGCATTGGAACGCGATGCACGGATCGGAGCGTAATAAACCTCCACCCCTGAAATGGGGTCGATACAGAGAGTTGTACCAGATTGCGACATGTCATTGTCTTATCGAAACTGTAATCAATCAGCATTCGATCTCTACATTGCCCTTGTTCAGAAGGAAATCATCAAACTGTTCAGATAGGCAACATTGCATCCAGCTATTCGGCTTTCTACTGTTATCGTTGATACTCCTGCCGTACCTTAACCATCGCTTGGATTATGATGCCCAGAACGTTAGAGCTTTTTGCGCCATGAGCCGAAAGGTATTGCGCGACAACAAGTTGGGCTCCATACTAGGCACCAGAAGTACCACCTTCGGAGCCGATTATGGAGCACCAACTCTGGAATGCTATTGTGACCACTCTTGCCGCACTCTG
>JAEUIE010000010.1 GCA_016795155.1 Planctomycetia bacterium
CCCCACCAGTGCTGCAGACCAATCAGCAATTTTCCCTGGGGCATACCGCCAAATTTTTCCAGGTCCACGAGCGCTTGATACTCTCCACGACCCGTGTAGGCGAAGGCGTCTCCTTGTGCAAAGGGTGGCGGAACCGGTCGATTGATTCCCCCACCAACACCGAAACCAAACTGAGTGATATTACCACCAATGGTGATTCCCTGCTCCTGCAGACGCGGACGCAATCCGTTCCAGTCACCGGTCAATGTCGGGCGATTCCACAGCGAATCGAACCGAGACTGGCAGAAGGAATCACCAACGTTGCTGTTTGCAGGGGTTGGTGCAGCGTCCGAGTTGGGTGCAATCACAATCGATTCAGGTTGAACCGGGATAGAGCTGGCTGAGGCGTTATCCAGCACGCCCTGTGCCTGGGCTGCGGAGAAGCCGGCGGCGATGCAGCTTGAAGCGAGTAACCAACGAAAGGCATGCATTTTCGGGATCCATCCATGGAATCGAAAAAAGTGGGGAAGTTAGCTAATTCATCGTCTGCCCCACGGGATCAACCCTTGCCGTTTTAGGATAAACAGGACGTTACCGTACATTAAGGGACTTTGAACAGTCGATGGAACCGGCACAATTGTTATGCACGGAGGGTACGATGTACTCGCGTAAATCGTTTATTTCCGCATTGGCGATAATGCTAGGATGTGGAGTTCAGGCAGCACCCGCTCTGATAATGTCTTTCCCCTGCTGCCTGGGTGCCATGCTCACCCCCTAGGTGAGCATGGTAAGTGTGGTTGGACACCGTATCCAAATTCACCATGCCCGCCTTGAGGGCGGGCATGGCACTTTAGCGCCTCCGCAGCAGTTACGTTGCGTTCGTCTTCCTGACCGACATCTGATCGGATCATGTCCGCCCTTTTCCAACACGCTCACGACCGATCTCCTGCCTAGCCGCTGTTGGTGATTTGATACCAAGTCCTGCAACCCGATACCGAGGGGCCCACCCTCATCCAAAGGACAGTTACAGACCTACAAAGTGCTGACACACCATGTCGTCTTCGTGAAGCACAGTACTGGCAAACGATGGCGTCCGAGCTTATAATTTACAAATCACGCTGATACATCGTGAGATGACACCGACCTTTTTAAAAGCTTCCTCTTCAGAGCATGTCATGCGGTTTACTCTGTCGTCCTTGGTTTTGATTCTGAGCATAACGGTAGCAACGGCTGACGTATCAGCGGCTGACGAAAAGGTGAATTGTCAAAAGGGCCGGTGTTCGGTCCTTTTCCCTGCCAAACCCAAATTGGAATCATCGAAGAATAACGAGCAGTATGTACTGAGCGAGGACAACGGCAAGAAAGGCTATGTACTGAATGTCAGCATGTTCAATTCCAAGATCAATCTCCAAGACGAAGAAAAAGTGAAGAAGGCTCTCGACACGGCCTATCTGGGAACCAAGGCTTCTCTCGGAGGAACAAAAGCGAGCAAGATGCTCAAGAGTACCATTGGCACAGATAAGCTGCCCACCCGTTATTATGAGTTCACCCTTGATGATGGTGGCATCTACTACACCCGACATGTGCTTCGAGAAGATTGTCTCATTCAGATCACCATCTCGGGTCCGCTCGTTTGGGCCAAGGGGGAACAGGCGCAGGCGTTCATGAAGTCGCTCAGGGTGGAGGCGGGTAAGTAACGAGCAGAAACGGTGTGAGTTCAGGTAGCATGAAACTATGAAAGGAGGTCGATCGGGTACTGAGAGTTCCTGGAGACCGTGGTAGCATCGAGGTAGTTCAAGCCCTCAACCCTCCACACCAGGAGCAACTCATGAAGTACGTCGGCATCGACCTCCACAAGAAGACTAGCGTTATTTGCATCGTCAATAAAGAGCGAAAGGTGCTGCAGCGACACAAATTTCACAACAGCGACATGGCCAGGATCGCCCAGTTCTTCCGCGAGTTGGGGCTGTTCAAGTTCGCTGTCGAAGCGTCGGGCAGTTACGAGTGACTGGTGAAACTACGCGCCGGGTGCCCTGGTTTGGTCGTACTCGACCTGACTAGGACAAAGCCATCATGTTCCCCGGCATCGTTAGTTGCAGTTCCTGCAAACGATGGCACCCGAGCTCCTGCCATCATTCAGCACACCTTGACTGTGGGGACGACGCTCGTCCTGACGGAAAACATCTCGACTTCGATCGGATACGCCTATGGTTTCCCCAATTCGATCTCGGGGTCAGTGGAACAACTCCCCAACGCCCGCGTGGGGATCGATATGGAGAGCCATGCACTGCTCTTCAACCTGCAGATCAAGTTTGGTTGTCCCTGGGCTATGAAGCAGGCCGCTTGTTCGACCTGCACTCCATAAGCCAGTTGCGTATTTGAGGTAAGGTGTGTTTATTCCCATCAAGCGACTCCGTCAGGAGTCGCTTTTTCGGTTATACGCCCAGCAAGATGACGTACCTGTCGGATAGCGCTGAGAGCACCAGGTGTACTGGCTCCTTTGAAGCCAGGTTGAAACCAGACCACCTGCGGAAACGAATATGTTACCCATGTTTCAATTGAAACAGCATACAGCTGAAATAATTTGAGTTCGCAAGAATGCATAGTCTCAACAGAGTTTATTCGAAAGCGCCTGGTCCCTGATGAATCACAATGCATTTTCTCCTTCTGCGTCCTCTGGGGCAATCCATGGCTACCAGGTTATTCCGCTGACTGATTTCGATAAGGCTTACCAGTTTTTCCCCATTTCCATGGTCGATTGGAACAGATCTCCCGTGGTACATTCCAGGGGAGAATGCAATTCGTCCTGGGCAAGACTTCTCGAGTTGTGTTTGCGGATAGCAATCAGCAGGTATTGATGCGGGGAGACGAAGCTTCCGGGTTGATGGCGATTTATCCGGTGCTGGCCCAGAACGCTACCAGCCTCTGGCGCGGGATTAGACTCGTTCCGGGCCAGGTGGTGGTACACGGCCCCGGGACTCATGTCAATCACCTTACGGGCAAGCAATCCAGTAGTTATGGCATCTATTTGCATCCTCAGGAATTGCAGGATATTGCGTGCAAACTCCTCCATACCGAACAGCTTATCTTTCCCCGGGGTTGGTCCGTAGCCTCGGTGAATCCGGCCCATTTCGACAGATTCAACCAGGTCATCAAGCATTGGGTTACCAACGTTGCAGCTTACCCGGGTATCGTTCAGACTATCGAAGGTATGCGTCTCGAAAAAGAACTACTGCGCTCACTCATCAACATGCTTTTTCCAGAAGTTAACTACAGGAAAGATCTCTCTTATTCCAGCAGGATGCAACTTGTCTCCAAGGCGGAAGAGTTCATGAGGGCCAACCTCGGCAAAGCCATCGGCAGCGTTGATCTCTGCAAGGAACTGTCAGTGAGTGGTCGAACTCTGCGACTGGCGTTCCATGAACGCTATGGTCATGGGCATATGGCCTTTTTTAAGGTGTTGCGTCTGAACAAGGTGCGCGACTTGCTTAAACAGGAAGAAACTGCTTCTGTCAGGGATGCTGCGAACACTTTGGGCTTTGTCCATCTTGGTAACTTCGCTGCTGATTACTTCCGTCACTTTGGAGAGTTGCCGAGAAATACCTGGAAACGTAACGACCAGGGTAGCCGCTGACTTTGGTGAAGATGAAGCTATCGTTGAGATTTTGCCAATTTTGGATATTCGGGTATTTAATGATTTACAAGCATCAGTGAGACTATTACGTTAAACTCGTGTCCACATCGTTTTTTGAAGCGTTCGATCTATTAATCGACGGTTGAACTCACTTCGCCATTACACAGTGGGCAAACACTTACAGTTGCACTACGTGGAGGGCTTTATGCTCAGTCGATCGAAGTTTGCGACCTTCGTGCTTTTGGCCGTGGGAGCAGTCCTGGGTTGGGCTGCCGGGGCCGGGCATCTCAGTTTCAATAATCGCGTTCAGGCGGCGTCGGACAACCGCTCCACTATTCCGGCAGTATCACCGTCGGATGACGTTTCATGCTGCAGCCAGGGAACCAGCCCGGCACTCGCGATCATGGCCCACAACAACAAAGTGATGGCCAGGAGCGCTCAGGATGGCAAGAAGCCCAACATCTGCATCATCTGGGGTGACGATATCGGCTGGAACAACCCCAGCGCGTACCACCGTGGAATGATGGGCTACCAGACTCCCAACATTGATCGCGTCGGCAAGGAAGGTGGATTTTTCACTGATTGGTACGGTCAGCAATCCTGCACGGCAGGTCGAGCTGCCTTCATTACCGGCCAAAGCCCCTTCCGCACCGGCTTGCTCAAAGTGGGCCTGCCCGGAGCCAAGGAAGGTCTTTCCGACAAGGACCCCACCATCCCAGCCCTGCTGAAGAATCACGGCTACATGACCGCCCAGTATGGCAAGAATCACCTGGGCGACCGCGATGAGCACCTCCCTACCAACCACGGCTTCGACGAGTTCTACGGCAATCTGTATCACCTCAATGCTGAGCAGGAACCCGAACATCCCGATTACTACAAGAATCCACAACTCAAGAAGATGTTCGGACCACGTGGCGTCATCAAGTCCTTCGCGAATGGGCAGATCACCGACACTGGTCCTCTGACCATCGAACGCATGAAGACCGTTGATGAAGAAGTCACCAAAGGTGCCCTGGATTTCATCGACCGCGCTGTGAAGGCCGAGAAGCCCTTCTTCCTCTGGTGGAATTCCACCCGGATGCACATCTGGACCCACCTGAAGAAAGAGTCTCAGAATGTGACTGGATTGGGTGTTTATCCGGACGGCATGGTCGAACATGATGGACACGTCGGACAGTTGCTTGACAAGCTCGACAAGCTGGGTATCGCCGACAACACGATTGTGATGTACTCCACCGATAACGGTGCCGAATGCTTCTCCTGGCCCGATGGCGGCAGCACCCCATTCCGCAATGAAAAGAACTCCAACTGGGAAGGTGGCTACCGCGTGCCCTGCATGATCCGCTGGCCGGGCGTTATCAAGCCTGGCACGGTGTTTAATGGCATCTGCTCGCACGAAGACATGCTCGTGACCCTGCTGGCGGCAGCTGGTGAACCGGATGTCAAGGAAAAGCTGCTCAAGGGCCACAAGGCGATCGGCCGTGATTACAAGGTCCATCTCGATGGCTACAATCTGATTCCCTACTTCAAAGGCGAAGTCAAGGAATCTCCACGCCGCGAGTTCTTCTACTGGACCGACGACGGCAGCCTGTGCAACCTGCGCTACGACCGCTGGAAGATCGTCTTCATGGAACAGCGGGGCCACGGCCTGGAAGTCTGGCAGGAACCTCTGGTGACCCTCCGATTCCCGAAACTGTTCTGTCTCCGCACTGATCCGTTTGAACGGGCCGACCACGAAGCTGGCGACTACAACCGCTGGCGCGTCGATCACGCCTTCGTACTGCTGCCGGCCGCTGCCTTCGTCAGCCAGCACCTGGAGTCGTTTAAAGCGTTCCCACCACGCCAGAAGCCAGGCAGCTTCAACGTGGATGCCATCCTCAAGAAGTTGCAAGAAGGTGGCGGTGCGGGACATTAAGCGAATCGGAGCGACCGCTCTGTTCCTCTACTGCCTTGGAAGTGAGCGAATAACCATTACGTGGCCCGGTTGCCAACCGGGCCACGTTTGCCATCTATGTCGTACTTCGCAAGTTAGTCCGGTTAAGAGATATGAGGTTGCCAATGAATCCTACCACTCAGCCTCTTCAGTCATTCTTCACGAAGACGGTCAAGCCGTTTTTCCTGTTCACCGGTGCGGGAACCGCTCTGGTGGGGCTCTATGCGTTCGCGCCGGCCTGGACGATGCCCAACATCGGCAAACTCCCCTACCTGCAGGATTACACCATCATCATCCAGCATTGGGGCATCATGGTTTGCCTCATGGGCGTAGCCATGATGGCGGCGGCTGTGGTACCCGCCTGGCGACTGCCCATTTTCTTGTACAGTGCAATCGAGAAGGCGTTCATGGTGTGGCTCGTGGCATCCAACGCATCCGAGCCGTTCGTGAACGGGTTCTGGGTCCCGTTCGCACTCGACTCGACCGTAGTACTTTACACCATCGGCTACTTTGCTGTCTGTGGAATTCGTCCTGCCGAAAGCTCCACACAGAAGAATTGATCTCTCAGACTGGCTCGGGTGCCATTGTCTGCCGGTATGTCCGGCTGACTATGCTGCGGGCATGGAATGACTCAACAGAACAATTGCCTATTGCATTAGCCAAGCACAGATTGGCACTCAGTACCGTTGAGCATGCGACTATCGAGCTACCCCCACCGTGGGACGGGTTCCGATTGATTGGAAGATGCTACCCAACAATCCACGCTGGTAGTACAACTAGACCGCTTTCGCGTGGTCACAGCATAGTCAGGTAGCGGCGATTCTTACTTTTCCAACTCAGTGCCGTCATTCCAGATATGCCTAAGACTATCATTGCCCAGCTAGCGGGTTCCGGTACGACGGCGACCACGCTGATGTTGTCAATCATGTAAGAATGATCGGAGCCGTTTCGTTCAGCCTCAAACGCTATCAGATGACTGGAACTAGTTGCAACGAAATTGACGGTGAAGGGAGTCCAGGTCGCTCCAGGATTACCGAGTTGAAGGAGGGTATTCGAATCGAGCAGAACGCCAAAAGAATTGGCTGGATTGCCGAGAGCAACGTGAATCTGATAGTCACCGGTTACGGTGTACGATTGCCCGATAGACAATCCAGTAATGGTTTGTTCAATCCTGGGATCCGGAAAAAATCCATTCTCATTGAGAGTAAAGCAACCGCCAGGGTTGCCACCCGTGGCAGCCCAGCCACCACTTCCGATGGTCGAACTTGTCCAACTGCCACCCGTACCATTACTGGGCACGCTGTCATTGAACGTCCCATTGACGACAAAGTTTTGAGCAAAGGCGGTAGTCGAAAGCCAACAGGAGAAGAGTAATGTTGGCATGGTAGCTCGGATCAGTCTGAGCATCGTTATCTCCTGCATTTGGTGGTTTGGATTTTTCCCTATGAGAAAGTAAGCGAGGTTTAGCGAAGTTTCCCCCGGAACCGCTTGGAGTTTTTTCAAATCACTGATCCACGATCTGTTCGAGTTTAGACTGCTCGACCATCCTTGTAACTCGGCTCGGGTGGCTCTGTTTTACACCATGGTTGCCGTGTCACGGCTTCACGTACTCGTGAAGCAATGCCACCCATCCGCTCGCGACGGACGCTGGTACAGCAAAAACCACACATTTCCTCTATGCAAACGTAATATTCCGCGTACAGATCAGCGTAGAATACCAATATTCGGCGCAAGTCTTTGGCATCACAACGTCTTCGAGTTAGACTGTAGTAATGCGTGCAGTGGGGGGCATTCATGAAACTTCATCGTAGACTTCTCGTCTTATGCCTGTTCACAGGGGCATCGGTATTACTGGCAGCCAGTGGGCAGGAACCTGCTCCACCGGTGCCACCGGCTAAACCTCCGGTCGATGCCCCGGCGGAATTGCCTAAGGGAATGCAGGTAGAAAACCGTGGGCCGGTGCATGAAGCTTTTGCCAACCCCGGTGCCAGCGTGCGCGGGGCAGCAGATACATCTTTTGCACCGAAAGCACCGCCTCCACCCGTTCCTGAATTGCCGCCTGAGGAAAAACCTTCAGGCGATAATGTTTCCTGGATTGGTGGTTACTGGCAATGGGATGTCGAGAAGAAAGACTTCATCTGGGTCTCCGGTTTCTGGCGTAACACCCCTCCAGGCCGAGTCTGGTCACCGGGTGAATGGAAAGTGGAGAATGGCCAGCACCGCTATATCCCCGGCTACTGGAAACCGAGCAACGAAAACAGTTGGCGAGTTGATTTGCCTGAACCACCCAAGTCGGTGGAAGAAGGTCCGAATGTTCCAGCACCACACGGTGATGCCATCTGGATTCCGGGGCACTGGGTCTTCCGCGATGAAAAGTATGTCTGGCAGCCTGGCTACTGGGGTGAAGTCGAAAACAACATGCTCTGGAACCCCGGGCAGTACAACTACACCGGCAACGGTTATCGCTATGTGCCGGGCTACTGGGATTATTGTTTCGAAGACCGTGGCTTGCTCTATGCTCCTGTTTATTTCACTGAACCACTATGGTTGACACCTGGCTGGCGATTCTGCCCGACCTTCGGCATCAACATTGGCTTCGGCGGCGGATGGGGCTGTGGCTACGGTGGATTCTACAACAACCTCTTCATCGGACCGGGGTATGGCAGTTTCTGGTTTGGCAACTTCGGTGGACCACTCTGGTGGGGCGTCGGCTATCGGCCCTGGTGCTGGACTGGCGGTCGTGGGTATTACAACAACTGTTTCCGGCAATACTGCTGGCTTAACCGAGGTAATCCAGGCTGGCGAAACAATATTCAGCAGAATTTTGCTGCCCGCAGCCTGGGGGTAATTCCCGGCCCAGGCCGACAACTCAACCAGACAGCACTGGGACGCAATGTTGCAGGCAGAACCGGAGTCAACCAAACGACTGTGAATAATGCCACGAATCTGGTTAGCCGGATTGGCGGCGAACGTGCCGGGCAGCAATTCAACGACCGGCTGCAGCGTGGCCGGGCCATTCAGGATGTCAACCAGGCCTTGAAGCAGACCAGCAGCAATACTGTGGTGCAGCCTGCGAAAAATGTGTTGCGGAATCAGGAAGTTGCCCGCAATCTGCCTTCGCCGGATAGTGTTCGGAAAACTCCTGGGGCAGCTTCTGCAAATCGAGCCAACACCACTGGAGATTTAAGCTCCGCCATTCGTTCAGCAGCGCTCAATCGCAATGCAGGCGATATCGCCAGGAACCCGACTACTACTGCACGGCTTCCTTCGAGTCGACCCAGCCTGGCGGGCAATTCTGAATCGGTTTTGCGAAGCCAGATTAACAGTGCTATTCGCAATGCCCCTGCAGATCAACTAAGCCGAGGCAGCGTGAGCCGATCTTCAGATGGTTTACGCTCTACGGGCGATGCGGGCCGTGGTGTGGGAGATACCATCCGACGCTCTTCGTCCAGCTTTGATGGTATTCGTGATTCAGCACGTTCGCTTGACAGCTCCATGTCCCGTTCCTCACGCTCGGTTCCCGATACAGGCCGCTCGATGTTGCCACCAAGTGGAGGCAGCTCCAGCACACGTAACATGCTTCCCTCCACGGGCAGCAGTCGGGGCAGTTTTAATCCCGGATCATCCGGCAGTATTGGCCGCGGCAGCATGGGCGGCAGCAGCATGGGAGGTTCTCGCGGTGGCTTCGGTGGGGGCAGCATGGGTGGCTCGCGAGGCGGCTTCGGCGGCGGTGGTGGCGGCGGAGCACGTGGAGGCGGGGGCGGCAAACGATAACCATTTCCTTTAACCCTCCCGGCATTCAACTACGGGAGGGTTCTTTGTTTCCCTCCAGACTGTCATTCAGGTGCAGGCCAATTTCTGCCAGCTTCATGCGCAGTGCGTTGACTTGCGAAGCATGCACCAGCAAAACACTTGGCCCCAGTCGTTCCAGAATCAGGTTGCGTATCTCGGGCCATTGCATCATACCATCGGCCTGCTGTTCACTTTCCGTTCGAAGAATGAGTACCTGTTCCAGTGGCACCTGATTCGTGCTGCGGTCTGACCAAAGCAGTCGAGCCGAGTGGGGCAGGGGCTGTCCGGTTCGCTGCCCAAACCAGTCGCTCAGAAAACGGAGGCTCAGCCCCTGTGTGCGAGCCTGATCGAGTGTCTGATAGGTAATGCGATAGAGCCTCTGATCATTGACTACTGAAGGCTGGGTGAAGCGAAGCAGTTCGGTTTCGAGCAACAGATCGGCCCGTGCCGGGTCCACCGTCAGCGTCACACCATCTTCTGCAACATTGACACACTGCGTGGGGGGCAGGGTGTAATCGCGTGTGCCCAGTGTGCGAAAATGGCGGTAATCGAGATCATCTTCCTGCTCGATGAGCAGATAACGATCCGCCAGCACCACACCTTGGAAGCCGCGTGCCAGCGCTTCATCGAGATCAGCCTTGGTGAGAAATTCGAGCAGGTTGACACCCTGGTACACGGTCAACCTGTCGCGCTTGGCGGCCCAGGTACGCAATGCCTCCACCACATTTCCCGGCGGTGGATGCACACTATGCTGGTCCAGCAGCGAGCTGATTGATTCAAAGCTGTCGCCTACCTCCATGCCCCGGTGGACACTGTGCTGATCGAGTGTCAGCATGCAGGCGGTGCCCTGCGTTTTCCAGGTAGCAGCCTGGCTGAGCAGGGCAATCATCTTTGGATTCAGACCTTGCCTGTAGGCTACCATCTCCATGTTGGGTTGAATGAGCAACGTCTTGGGGAACTCTTGAACAGCAAGTGGTTCCTTCGTGCTGAGTACTGCTCGCCCTGCCTGTGACAGGCGGACGGCATGTTTGCCTGGTTCCAACTCGCAGCTTTGCACCAGCCGCAGCGGGTAGAGAATGCCCAGCAGTAACGTCTGCACGGCATCAGCCAGTTCAGGCGGATGTTCCAAAGGCGACCAGTAGCAATGATGCTTCACCAGCCAAGCTGCAAGATCAGCCGGAGTTGTCCATTGGCCCGGCTCCAGCCGCTGCAGTAAGCCGAGCACGACGATGAACGCAGACGACCAGGGATGGGCACCCGCAGAGACGCCGCACCAGCCATCTGTCACAGACCAGGAATGCAATTCGCTCCACACGCTTACCATGTGGGTTAATGCGGGTTTCCAGCCCTGCAGCCAACTAACAGGATAACGGGATCGCTTGACCTGAAGATCATCCAGTTCGAGCAGGCCCAGTCCCAGCCCCAGAGCAACCACGGCATGCCCCTGCTGGGGTAAAGTCACTGCTAGATCGGCAACAGACTGATTGAGAAGGGCATCTTCCATCAGGCGATCATGGTCACGTTTGAAGAATGCTCCCTGTTGCGTGAGCCGGGCGGGTGCATCATGCAGACTTTGCCAGGCTGCACCCAGTCGAAGAAACCAGTCCAGCCCATCGGCTTCCCGTGGAGTCCCGGGTGGTGTTGTTGAAAGTGTTGACAGTTCTGGCAGCGATTTCCAATACCCTGCTGCTCGAGACAGAATCTCGGGATCGATCAGGATGCGAAACTGGTGTTTTTCTCCCTGACCGAGCCATTCTTCAAAACTGCTGATGCGGCTACGCTCTGCAGAAGGGGCTGCAATCACCATGCCTTGCAGGAACAGTTCCTCGACAACTTTCAACCCATCGCTGGTTGCCTGTGCTCCATCATCCTTGAGGCAACTGACCAGTTCGAGAAGAGTCCCCATTCGCCAGGTATGACGTTTGCCGAGGTGTAACAGGGACAAAAGGGTACGAGCGCTTTCCGACAGTTCACGTAGGCGACGATCCACCTGAGGCGGATTCTGTGGCCAGGCAATCAGCTTCTGCCTGAGTTCAACGAGTGGCAGTTTCTGGCGCGGCTTGATGGCCTCCGACGCCACCTTGCGGAGCAACGCTTCAGAATAGCCTTCCCAGGCCAGGGCCACTGCAGCAGTGTCCCAGCCTGTGTCACTGGTCAGCAGATCGTTCAGAGGATGACTCCCCAAAAGCTATCAGCTGTCAGCTATCTGCTGTCAGCTATTTGGTAATCAGTTAATGTATGTCCGCAACAGTTGATTTTCTCTACATCCATCAGCTTTATTACCGATAGCTCCCTTTTCTACCCCGCCAGCCGCAGTGCCTGGGCTTCGCGCCAGGCGACAATGCTCACACCATAACGATCTGCCATATCGATGACTGCTTCCCGATCCAGCACAATGGTCTTGCCTGCTTCGATAGCCAGCGTGGTTGCACCGGCTTGAATCACCTGATCAATGGTATAGAGGCCAATGGTGGGAACATCAAAACGCATATCCTGCTGAGGCTTGGCAACTTTCACCACGGTGAAACCACCTGCCGGGCACAAGTCTCCAGCACGTTTGATGCAGGCATCGGTGCCTTCGATGGCTTCAATCGCCAGTACTGCTTTTTCCTTGACACACACGCTTTGACCGATATCCAGGCGGCCCATTTCCTTGGCCATTTCCCAGCCGAAGGAAATGTCTGCCATTTCACGTGCCGTGGGCTGTCGGCGAGTCAACACACCTTCGGGTGCCAGCAGATCGGGATAGAAATCGAGGGCGGAGCCGAACTCCATGCCATCCCGTTTGAATTCAGCGATCATGGCGAGTAACAAGGTATCGTCCTTTCTGTCTCGCAGCGAACGGTTGTACCAGAAACGGATGCAGCGCAGGTCAGGCACCAGGCTGAGTATTCGCCACGGGGCAAAGAGCACCTTGTGCTTGTGAATCTTGCCGCACATGACAATCTTCTTGCACCCGGCCTGCTTGAACAGGCGGATGATGCGGCCCAGCTTGGCTACACCAGCCCAGGCAAAGTCATCGACCTGCTGAGCCAACTGTGGATCTGCTTCATGCTTGATGCCGACGCAGAATACTGGTGTACCCAGGGAGCGTGCCTTTTCCGCCACCACCAGCGGAAAGCGTCCCCAGCCTGCCAGTAATCCTAATGGTGCATTACTGCGTTGCATGACTTACCCCGTCATGCCCAAATGCTGTTTGATTTTGCGGACATCCTGCCGGAGTTCGGGCAGCTTATCCAGGCTGAGCAGAATGACCTTGGCATCTCGCTCGGGCCTTGCTGGTGCACCGAGCACTCGTGTCTTGGCAGGAATATCGCTGGGCACACCGGCCTGGGCGCCGAGAACCGCCTGATCGCCAATGTGAACATGATCCGCCACGCCGACCTGGCCAGCGATCACCACATAGTCGCCGGTAGTGCTGGAGCCGCCGATACCCACCTGGCTGACGAGCAGGTTATGCTTGCCGATGCGACAGTTGTGGCCGATCTGCACCAGGTTATCGATCTTGGTGCCTTGTCCCACACGGGTTGGTTCAAAGGTGCCTCGATCAATCATGCTGCCTGCACCTACTTCCACATCGTCGGCCAGTTCCACACCGGCGAGTTGCGGAATCTTGACATGTTTGCCTTTATCGAGACGGTAGCCAAACCCATCCGCACCAATGACAGCATGCGAGTGAAGGATAACGCGATGCCCCAGTGTGCAGCCATCATACACCACAGCCTGTGGATAGAGGATGCAGTCATCACCCACTTTGCACTGCCTGCCGATGGTGACACCCGGATGGAGTTTGCATCGGTCGCCGATGATGCTCCCTGCACCCACGACGGCATACGGCCCGATGTAACAGCCTTCACCAATCTGGGCAGTGGGATCGATGACCGCACGCGGATCGATGCTGCATTCCAAGGCAGGCAACTCAGGATGGAAGTGCTGGTAGATTTTCAGAAAGGCAGAAAAGGGATCAGCCACTTCGATGACAGGCAGATCGTTGTGCCTGACGCCCGGCTTGGCCAGCAAGGCTGCAGCGCGCGTCTGGGCCAGGTTGCGCTGTTGGCGGTCATCGGCAACAAAAGAGATATCGTGTTCACCAGCATCGAGCAGTGCCCGAGCACCGGTGATAGGCGTTTCCGCCGGGCCGATGAGTGTGCCGCCAACCATCTCGGCAATCTGGCTGATGCGCAGTAAAGGGAGTATCGTCGCCATGGGCACATCCTTTCGCCCTGGTGTGGAAGAAAATGTCGATGAATCGTGCCTTAGCCTAAACCAAGGAGAGAAAAGGGGCAAGGGGAACTGGCTGTACCCTCAACAAAGTGCCCAATAGGTTATGCTTTAAGAGGTGTGTTAGCCCGGATGCACAAACGATCTGAGGGTACACAGCCATGAAACCAAAAAGTGATCAAGACCCAAGCGGAGTACGAAGCTGCGATGGCGCGCGTCGAAGAAATTTTCGATGCCAAGCCAGGCACACCGAAAGGTGATGAACTTGAACTGCTCTTGCTACTGGTGGATAGTTACGAAGAGAAAGCTTTTCCCATCAACCTACCCGATCCTGTTACAGCCATCCGCTTTCGCATGAATCAGCAGAATCTGAAAGCGAAAGATCTCGTTCCGTTTCTGGGCAGCAAGTGCAAGGTCTCGGAAGTGCTGCATGGCCAGCGTGATCTGAGCCTGACTATGATCCGTAAACTGGTAAACGGTCTGGGAATACCGGCTGAAGTGCTGTTGCAGGAAACAGCCGGGAAACTTGAATCAAGGAAGCAAGTGAAGTCAAGCAAATGCCGAGCAACTACGACTGCTCGGCGATGAAGACTTTGCCTTTCAGTGATCACCGCTTCGGCTGATTCCGCTTCTCCGTGAACCGCTGATAGGATGAGGAAAGCTCATCGGGTACATCGGTTGCGGGGTCGATGATCTGCTCGGTGGTGCGACGGCCGCTGGTCAGTGTTTTGCCCGGTCCCTGATCGGATTGCTTGCCAGTACCTCGCACGCGCTGCAGTTGCTGGTTCTGCACCATCTTGAGCGCTTCTTCTTTCGTGAGATTCAGTTCCTTCATCTTGTCCGCCAGTTTGCGGTCGATGTCGCCTCGCTTGAGTTTCTCTGCCAGGCTATCGAGCGCCAGTTCTCGCTTGCGGGCAGCTTCCTGGTCGACTTCCTGCCCTTTCTGATCATCCTTGGCCGCAGCAGGCTTGGCATTGAAGTTCGATTTCTCGGGTGCACGGTTATCCTTGGAAACCTGTTCGAGAATCTTGCTCAGATCACCTTTGTCCTGCGGATCGGTGCCTTGGCCACTGCCAGGCATGCCTTTATCTTTGCTGGTTTTCTCGCTGGGTTTGTCTCCCTGTTTATCGCCCTGTTTTTCGCCAGGCTGTTCAGCGGATTTATCACCTTGCTTTTCGTTCATATCTCCCTTGTCGCCCTTTTCGCTGCCTTGCTTATCGCCAGCCTGTTTATCACCCTTCTCGTTGGCTTGCTTATCTCCCTTTTCACTACCCTGCTTGTCACCCTTTTCGTTCTTGTCCCGAGACTCTTTGTCACCTTTTTCGTTCTTGTCTCCAGACTGTTTCTCTGATGCTTGTTCGCCGGTCTGCTTATCGCCCTTCTCGTTGGCTTGCTTATCTTCCTTTTCATTACCCTGCTTGTCACTCTTTTCGTTCTTGTCCCGAGACTCTTTGTCACCTTTCTCGTTCTTGTCACCAGACTGTTTCTCGGACGATTGTTCGCCGGTCTGCTTGTCACCCTTCTCGTTGGCCTGTTTATCGCCTTTTTCACTGCCTTGCTTGTCACCTTTTTCGTTCTTATCACCAGACTGTTTCTCGGATGATTGTTCGCCACTCTGCTTATCGCCCTTCTCGTTAGCCTGCTTGTCACCCTTTTCACTGCCTTGCTTCTCGCTGGCTTGCTTGTCACCTTTTTCGTTCTTGTTACCGGATTGCTTATCTCCCTTGTCACCCTGCTTTTCGTTCATATCGCCCTTATCACCTGACTGTTTGTCACCTTTTTCGCTCTTGTCGCCAGACTGCTTCTCGGATGACTGTTCGCCACTCTGCTTATCGCCCTTCTCGTTAGCCTGCTTGTCACCCTTTTCACTGCCTTGCTTCTCGCTGGCTTGCTTGTCACCTTTTTCGTTCTTGTTACCGGATTGCTTATCTCCCTTTTCTCCCTGCTTTTCGTTCGAATCACCTTTATCGCCTGACTGCTTGTCAGACTTATCACCGGACTGCTTGTCACCTTTTTCGTTTTTGTTGCCGGATTGCTTATCTCCCTTTTCTCCCTGCTTTTCGTTCGAATCACCCTTATCACCTGACTGTTTGTCACCCTTTTCGCCAGTTTGCTTTTCCGACTTCTCGCCTGATTGCTTCTCGCCCTTCTCGCCAGACTGCTGGTTGCCTTTCTCTCCCGACTGTTTCTCGGATTTCTCACCCTGCTGTTTGTCACCCTTATCACCCTGCTGATCTTCATTCTTCTCCTGCTGATTATTCTCCGGCTGCTGCTGTTCTCTTTCCTTCTTCTGCTGTTCGTGCTGCTGCTTCTGTTTATCAGCCTGCTTCTGCTGCTCGTTGCGTTGTTCCTGGTTGGCTTCACCCTTGAGCTTCAGTCGAATCAACTGCGATACCCCTACCTGGGCCACAGGCTCGGAGGTGTCAGCAGCTTCCACTACCATTTCCACGATGGTGCCCGGCTTGAGCTGGATCGGCTTGGCATTTTCTGACTGGTTGTCGTACGTCAGCTTGCTGAGATCAAGCGTTAACAGGAAAGGAACCGGCGGCGAGGTAAAGCCATTAGCTTTCTGCAGGTTCTTTTCCATGGGAGCCTTTCCCACGAAGTACAGATCGCGGCCATCCGATGTTTTCAATTTGAACGAGACCTGCCCGACAGCTATATCATCATGGGCAATGCCCGAGACAGGCAGCACCGCATTGGCTTCCACTTCAAGCTCGTTCTGATCCTTGGCCAGCGTGGTGTCCTTGATCTTCTGGATTTCCACGCGCGGCGCCAGGTTGCTGGTCACTTCGAGAGGATACTTGGGAGACAATCCCGTCAAATTCTCCGGACTGACCAGTGCAAGCTGGTAAAAGAATTTTTGCTTCTTATCGTCCTTACTGACATAGCCGGGAATCAGTCGCAATGGCTCAGCCAGTGCCAGCCGGTTGTCATCCGATTTGTTAACCGGCCGAACCAGCTTGATCGTCTGTCTGCGGTTGGCAATGATGCGGCCATCATCTGCCATCTGTTCTTCAATCACTTCGAGTTCGCCGGAAGCAGCAGGGCGATCTGCGGTAACTTCCAGGTCGACTACGGTATCCTGAATGGCACGAATAGGACCCATGCCCTGAATCGTTGGCCGTCGTTTGGTGTACGCAGGATAATTCAGCTTCACTTCCAGGTCGCTGACCGATGGTGGCACGCGTGAGACCACCACGAGCTTGAACTTACGAGTCATGCCATCGTTGGCACGGAACCAGAATTCAAAACCATCAACAGGGATATCGCTGCTGGAAAGGGCCACGCGCCACGGCTGGGAACTGTCGCCACTCTTATCCTGTCGAAGCGGCTTGACCATAGGCAGTCTGTCGCCTGCAGCCTGCGATTCCATCACCACTTCTTCGGGTATCTTGCCGTGGGTCAGCACGCGGAATTCTACCGGCTGGCCTCGTTCCACCATTACTTCCCGGATGGGCATGGTGCTGACATCTTCTTCGGGCACCGGTTCCTCTACCGGCTTGAGTACTTCCAAGCGGGTATGGGTGGGGATAATCGTCGATTTGAACGGGAACAGCGCCCGCTTGAACAGGCTGCCGATCTGATCGGGCAGTACGAATGCAACGAAAATGATTGCCAGCAGAATCACGCCCAGAATAATGCCCGTGCGAATCGGCTTACGGGTGGGGATCGCTTCTTCCATATTGGCAGAATCGAGTTCATGTACGGCACGTCGGCTGAGAGAGTCGCGCACGATGGGATTGATCTTTTCATTACGCAGATCAAGCCAGTTGATAATGCCATTTTTGCTGCCCGGCGTCGCTTTTTCGATCATGCGGGCCGTGTAATACGGATTGATATGCTGAAGCAGCGGATAGGCAATCTTCCAGCCGATGAAGGCCAGAGCGCCGATACCTGCCACTGCCCACAAAGCTTGCCTGACGCCATCCTTTAAGTGGAGCCAGTAATCGAGGCCGATAATGATGAGCAGATAAGTGAGCACGCCACCTGCGAGCAGACAGATGGAATAGATGGTGTCTACCGTACGCAGGCGTAGTTGGGCACGTTCCAGTTCACGTTCCACCAGTTGTGGCCGCTGACTGGCAGGCCGGGCTTTGCTGCGGATGCGAGGTAACTGTGCAGACTTGCTCATAACCACCTCAAACGACGGGCATATGGATTATACCTGAATGCTGACGTTTCGTACCGCAAATAGTGTCTTTCATCCCTCTTTTATTGGCTCATTTCACTGCAATGGATGTTCATCCGTACAGAATAGAAGTGAAAAACCGGGGAGAGCCTCCCTCATTATTAGTGTAGCTGGTTACCCTTGTGGCATGGCATCATAGAATCTAATCACACCTTTTTTCTGCGAAAGGACTGTTTGCATGTCCTTATTCATATGGTTTACGACTGCCTGCCTTTTTCTTCCGGTTCAGGATGCTGCACCGGCCAAAGAGGATAAGGAAGACGTTCTCCCCAAGCCCAAGAAAGTGGAAAACCCCGCTTCCTCCGGCGAAATAGACAATGCCATCAAACGCGGCATTGCCTACCTGGTCGATCATCAGAATAAAGATGGCTCCTGGGGCGATGCCCGCAATACCAAAGACCTGAATATCTACGCACCGACGGCAGCTTCGCATCTGGCTTACCGGGGTGGCTGCACGGCTCTCGTAGTCTGTGCCATGTGTGAAACAGCCACCGGCGACCCTGCTGCTGTCAAAGCACTCGAAAAGGGGGAACAGTGGATTTTTGAAAAGCTGCCTCATCTTCGTCGTGATACCCCCGATGTCATCTACAACATCTGGGGCCATGCCTATGGCATCAAGGCATTGGTGCGCATGCACAAGCGATTGCCTAACGACAAGGAACGGCAAAAGAAAATCGAAGCCGCCATCGCTCACCAGATTGATCTGCTGGGACGGTTTGAATCGGTCGATGGAGGCTGGGGGTATTACGACTTCAAGGCAGGTACACAAAAGCCTGCTACCGATGCCACCAGTTTCATCACTGCCACGGTGCTGATTGCTCTCAAGGAAGCGGATGAGCTGGGTGTCAAAACTCCCGAAAAGCTGATTAAGCGTGCCGTTGCTTCGATTGAACGACAACGCAAGAAGGACAACAGCTATCTGTACGGCGAATATTTGAAGTATAAGCCCATGATGCCGATCAATCGACCGGCAGGCAGCCTGGGCCGCTCACAGGCCTGCAACCTGGCATTGAAACTCTGGGGCGATAAAACTATCGACGACACCGTCTTCAAGACTTGGCTCGATCGACTTTATGCTCGCAACCTCTGGCTCGACATTGGCCGCAAGCGACCGGTGCCTCATGAAGCCTACTTCCAGATCGCAGGCTACTTCTTCTACTATGGCCACTACTATGGCGCACTCTGTATAGAAGCCCTGCCCGAAAAAGACCGGCCTTTCTATCAGGAACATCTCGCCAAAGTGATGCTGCCATTGCAGGAAAAGGATGGATCGTGGTGGGATTACCCGCTTTACAATTATCATCAATCGTACGGCACCGCTTACGTTCTGATGTCACTCAAGCGGGCACAGAAGAAGTAGCTTCGAAGAACTGGATGTCGAACCTGTTATGAACCAACAGCAAAAGGACCTTTGGAAAAAGAAACTGCACGGCTGGGAGATGCTGGCCCGTCGCGAGCGGGCCATAGCAGTTGCTCAAACCGCTCATGAGAAGCTGGAAGAAATCTGTTCGCTTCAGGAGTTTGCAAAGGCTTTACCTGTTTCAAGGCAGGAAGAGCGCGAACTAAAGGAAGTTCGACAACGATGGATCAAGATCAAACGTGGCAAAAAAAAGAACTGATGAATCACTGTACGATGCTGTTGCTGCCTTGATTCGCTGGCTGCGATCAGAACATGTTTCCTTCATGATTATTGGTGGATTTGCAGTCAGCTTGCTGAGTCGTCCCCGAGCAACACGAGATGTTGATGCCGTGATGACCATTCCTCATGATCGATGGAAAGCCTTGCTCAAAAGTGGAAAACCTTTCGGCATTGAGCCACGTATGCGTGATTGCCTGGCATTTGCCCAGGAATCCATGGTTTTTCTTCTCAAACACTTACCCTCCAGTACTCCAATTGACCTCTCGATTGGATCATCCGAGTTCGAACAACAGGCACTGGCGCATCGTCACTCAAAACGATTGAAGAGGCTGACTGTACCTTTGCCACGTGTTGAAGATATCATCATCATGAAAGCTGTTGCACGAAGACCTGTAGACTTTGCTGATATCAGCACCATGCTGATGCATCACCATAAGGTGGATAAGCAACACATTCTGCACTGGCTGGATACATTCAGCGAATTGCTTCAGGATGATTCTCTGATTCGTGACTTTGAACAGTGCATGAAGAATGTGATGCGAAAAGGGAGGTAGCAGGTCGCTCATTGATTACAGGCATAATACCTGTCTCATGGAATTTGACATCTGCATGCCTTGTATAGGATCGCGCCAGTACTTAAGGCTGAGAACGAGCAGGGCAGCGGTAAACGTGAAGCCAAAGTCCAAGAAATATCATGACTGCCAACAGCAGGCCGAGACGTATTCCCGGCTGTTGCAGTGGATTAGGCATATTACTTTTTCAGCTCTCCCGGCACCGCGCTTTGCACTTCACCCGTGGCGGCCCATTCGATGCCACGGAGCAGCAAGGCCTGGAATCCCGAGCTGCTCTTCATTGCAGCGACATCATGGCCGAGCACATTCTCACACACCCGACCCTTGCCATACATCGCCACCCAGACCACCGGTTCTTCACGGCCGGAGTTTTTCGGGTCAATCTTCTTGTCTGAGAATGCGGTAGCCAACGTGGTGCTGTCGGGGAACATCTTCGAGTTCTGATACAGTTCATCGTTGCTGTGGGCAAACTCACTGGGCATGCCCCTGGTAATGGGGTGGTCATTCTTGCGGATGGTGACATTGAACTCATGTCGTTTGCCGTGGTTGCCCTGTTTTCTCCATCCGCCAGAGATCATCTTTTCAAACTCGGCATCAAATGCTGCATTGCCCACAAATGCCGAGGAGGCGTGGTGATAAACCACCAGTCCCTTGCCTGATTTGACAGCATCCGTAAAAGCTTGTTTGTTCGCATCGGTCCAGCGCGAAGCGGGTGTGCCATTGCGGGTATCCTTGTAGTTGAGCAGCAGTACATCGAAGCGAGCCAGGTTCTTCTCGGTAAGATCGGTGCTCGGTGTTTCGGTCACTTCCACCTTCATGCCAGCCCCGCTGAGCAAGTCGCGAAGATACGGGGTAGTTTCTTTCCAGGCATGTCCATGATCGCCGGTAATGATAAGCACATGGATGGGCTTGCGGTCTTGTGCATTCAGTGTCAATGGACAAACGACGCACAGCAGTGATAACAATCGCAACATGATCGCTCCAGATGGGAATGCAGAGCAGGTGGGCAGTTCAACATGTAAAGTGTATCAATCTCGATCACGATAGATACCTCAATGGCGCAAGGATGGCACTTCTGGATAGAGCACAATCCTCACTTCCTCCACGCCAGTCAGCCCGCAATAGAGAACCTTTGCCAACTGGTAGAAAATCGTATCCAGGCAGACACCTTGCGGGTAACCACCAGCACCGGTGCCGAGCAGGGGTATTGCCAGCGTAGTAATGCGGTAAGTATCAGCCTGCATGATGATGTGATGAATCAATTCCGTAATCAGGTCTTTACTGAGTTCCCGGTCACTCAAGCCACTGCGATCAAGCACTGCAGCATGGAAGACCAGGCGGGCGGGAAGTTTGCCTGCGGTAGAGACAGCCACCCGCCCGTGACGAATCGGGCTGAGCCGATCCACCATCAGTGCATACTCCGGTCCAGCGGCGCGCTTGATGGCTGCTGACGTGCCACCACCCATTGTCAGGTAATTATCATCGGAACTGACGATGGCCCCTACCTGCTGGTCGATGATATTTCCCGAAACCACCATCAATGCTTTGCCATCGGGAAATTCGTAGCGATCTGGAGTTTGTGCCAGGCTGGCATGATCGCCACTCAGGTAAAACGCCCGGCGAGCCTGGTATGCCTTCATGATCTCCTGCAGCTCAGGTTCATCCTGTTCCCAGGCATTCTGAGTGTTGGATGACTGAAGCTGTGACAGCAGATCCTTAAACGATGCAAATCGCTGATCAGGCGACTTGGCCATGCACCGCTCGATGATTTCATTCATCCGTGCCGAGATTTTCGGATTCAGCGACCGGGGCGAAACGAGCGGATCAAACTTGTGCTTGCACAGAATGGAGAAGACCGATTCACCATCAAAAGGAAACTTGCCGGTGAGTGCTTTGTAAAGGGTGGCGCCGAAGCTGTAGATATCGGCACGGGTATCGACGTGTTTAGGATTCTCCGCCTGCTCCGGCGCCATGAAGTGGGGCGTGCCCATGATGTCACCCGTCATGGACAGGTGGCTGAGATCCATGGTGCCTCGAGCCAGTCCAAAGTCTGCCACCCGTGCGTTGCCCAGCCGGTCGATCAGAATGTTAGCCGGTTTCAGATCACGATGGATGATGCCCAGGTCAGCCGCTTCCGCCATGCCTTGCGCCACCTGACGCATGATGGGCAGCAGTTCCGATTCCTCCATGCCGCCGGGTTTTTCTTTAATTCTTTTGGAGAGATCAGTTCCCTCGATCCAATCCATGACCAGCATGGGGGAACCATCGGCCAGGACATCGAAATCATGAATAGCAACCACATGGGCAGATTTGATTTTGGCCAGCATGCGGGCTTCGCGGAGAAAGCGTTCTGCGGAGTGCCTGCCCTGCGTGATTTTGATGGCTACCAGCTTATCCAGATGCCGATGCCTGGCTTGGTAGACCACACCCATGCCGCCGCGTGCCACCAGTTCAATGACTTCATACCGCTGGTGATTGGGCATATCGACAACGGTGAAAGCCGTGTTCTGCTGATCGAGAGTATCCCCTTGAGAAACCGTCTGTGGTTCTGCAGCAGATGCCGGTATTTTGTTGGCGTTCTCAGGGTGCATCTATTTCTACTCAATAACCACTGACACTATCATGACGTCTGCTGGGGTTTAGTTCAACAAACTAAACGAACTCTGTTCTGGAATATCCTGACTGGTAAGCTTTCGATCAATACACTCGCATGCTCGATTACAACCCGTTAAACCCGTTGATAGATTCCTAACAGGCAGTTTTCAGGGTATCGAAGACAAACCAATCGAAAGCATCTCCAGAATAGTAATTCAAGGTAATTCATCATTCGGAACTTGCTGAACACGGAGAGATCATCCAGCTTGTTGAAGGCAATTTCCTGGAAGCCGTTCATTTCGAACAATTTCTTTAATTGATGCCTGGTATTCATCCGGTACTGAACCGGGAAGGTATCTTCTTCTTCGCCACCCCAGAACATTTTCTTGATGGGGTGATGTAATCTGAAAGGGATCACTCTGGAAAGAAGTGTCAACGGCGACCATTTGTTCACGGTAAAGACTACTGCAATACCTTCGGGCTTAAGCAGCCGGGCCAGGTTTTTTACAAATGCGTCTGGTGTGCTCACATGTTCAACCACCATTCTCATGGTGGCCAGGTTAAACTGCTTTTCCGGCTGATAGTCTTCCAGAAGACTTTGCACTTTTTCATGTACCAATTCGTTCTTGAGAACATTCTCGCTGGGATCGAGTGCCGTTACATGCTGAGCACGCGTGACTAACTCCTTTGACAACCGTGGGTTTTCGGGAAAGATGGCATGTCCCCCTCCTACATCAAGCCAGACTATTCCCTGCGTTACCGCCTGACGGACCGTAGCTTCATAATAATCGGCTGGTGAGTAATGCCCAAATCGGTATCGACGTCGGGGTGCTGGGCCTGTGGTCGCCGGATCGCCATATTTTTGACGAAACAACTCTTCCATTTGCTGAGGTGTTGGCAACATTGTCAATCCTAGTCATCCGGACGATGGATGATCATGGCAGAGAATTTCACTGAAGCCAATAGTTTATTGGAAAACCATACACGGATTCTATCGTAATTCCAGCTTCTTTGTTGCACGTCATACCATCTTCAACATTCCATCACAAAAATCTTGCCGAGCTGACGTTTCTCCCTTAAATTGCTCCAGTCTAGTCAGAACCGTGCTGTCTTTATTCCCTCCCTT
This sequence comes from Planctomycetia bacterium, assembly GCA_016795155.1. Lineage (NCBI taxonomy): Bacteria > Pseudomonadati > Planctomycetota > Planctomycetia > Planctomycetia bacterium. The sequence goes on from JAEUIE010000010.1 coordinate 23,684, forward strand.
CTTGGCAGCAGCGGTCCTCGATCAAACTACCGTTTTTCTTGTCCCTGTTATCCCAGGTCGTGTTCTACGTTTTCAGGAGCTGTCCCCTATGAAACCGAAAGAAGTACTGGCGCTGATTAAAGAAAAGGAGATCAGGGCCGTTGATCTCCGCTTCATGGATTTCCCCGGCATCTGGCAACACTTCACCATCCCTAGTGAAGAAATGGAAGAGAGCATCTTCGAAGAAGGCCTCGGCTTCGATGGGTCGTCCATCCGCGGCTGGCAGGCGATCAATGAATCTGACATGCTCGTTATCCCCCAGGCGGAAACGGCATTTGTCGATCCCTTCTGTGCCACGCCAACGCTCACCATTATCTGTAACATTCAGGACCCGCTCACCCGCGAAGATTACACTCGCGACCCTCGCAACATTGCCCGTAAAGCTGTCAACTACATGAAGAGCCTGGGGCTCGCAGATGTCGCCTACTTCGGCCCTGAGCCGGAGTTTTTTGTTTTTGATACCGTGCGTTTCGATCAGAACCAGCACAGTGGCTACTACTTCCTCGATTCCGAAGAAGGCGCCTGGAACACCGGACGCGAGTTCGAAATCGATGGCCGGCCCAACCTTGGCTACAAGCTCCGGTACAAGGAAGGTTACTTCCCCTGTCCCCCCGCTGACTCTCAGGACGATATGCGTTCTGAAATGATGCTGATCATGAACGCCTGCGGCATGCAGGTGGAACGCCAGCACCACGAAGTCGCCACCGGCGGACAAGCCGAAATCGACATTCGCTTCAACGACCTTGTTACGATGGCAGACAATGTGCTCAAGCTGAAGTACATCGTCAAGAATGTTGCCAAGAAGCATGGCAAGACAGCCACCTTCATGCCCAAGCCACTCTTCGGCGATAATGGTTCCGGCATGCATGTCCACGCCAGCTTGTGGAAGGGTGGCCAGAACCTCTTCGCTGGATCCGGCTACGCAGGCATGTCTGACATTGCGATGTTCGCTATCGGCGGTTTGCTGAAACATGCACCGGCTCTCTGTGGTTTCTGTAACCCGACCACCAACAGCTACAAGCGACTGGTGCCTGGCTACGAAGCTCCGGTCAACCTGGCTTATAGCCGACGTAACCGCTCTGCATCCATCCGCATTCCGGTCTACAGCCCATCACCGAAGCAGAAGCGACTGGAGTTCCGCTGTCCTGATCCTTCATGCAATCCTTACCTCGCCTTTGCAGCGATGTTGATGGCCATGATCGACGGCATCCAGAACAAGATTCACCCCGGCGAGCCGCTGGATAAGGACATTTACGATCTGGAACCGGAAGAGCTCGCCAAGGTACCCAAGGCACCCGGCTCACTCGATGAAGCACTGGCCGCCCTGCGCAGCAACCACCAGTTCCTGCTCAAGGGCGATGTCTTCACTCCCGATGTCATCGACACCTGGATCTGGTACAAGACCGAGAAGGAAGCCGATGCCGTCCGCCTGCGTCCTCATCCGTATGAGTTCATGATGTACTACGATATTTAAGCTGTCAGCCGTCAGCTTTTAGCTATCAGCCAAACGAGAGGCGGAAGCGGTTGCTTCCGCCTTTCTTCATTGATTCCAACTGAGCAACTTCGCTACCTGTATTCCTTGGCGCTCCTTGGCTTCTTGGCGGTTTATCCTTAATTAAACGCCGAGACAATCACATGAATTCAGCAAGACGCAACTGACGCCTGTACTTGTGTGATGCTGTCGGTTATGCTGAACTGCGTAATGAAGAAATGGTTCTTGTTGCTCCAACTGCTGTTGCTGGCCGTCGTTGTCAGCGTCATCTACTGGTGGCCTGCTTCGCCAGTGTGGGAACGGGCGATTGGTCATGGTCGTATTCTCGGTTTTGATGCAACCAGCCAGCGGGTTATGACGATCAGCAGCAGTAACCCCAGCACCCGACTCAGTGATCTCACCATCCATAGATTTGATGTTACCACTGGTAGTGAAGTGGACCGCAAGACGTTTGCAGGCGAGAACAACTGGTGGGTGTGCGACTGCCATCTGATTAACAATCAAACGCAAATCTTTCTCGCGAGAGAGTTCATTGACCCGTCGAAGTATAATCCGGAGCAGGAAGCTGCAGGCAACTGGCCCATCAGGCCAAAGACCTATGAACTACTCGATGCCGCGACGTTTCAACGGATAGCGGGTCCCTTTCCATTCGAGGGTCAACGTTGGCCTGCTTTTTCACCCAATGGTAAATGGATATGGAGTATCTTGTACGGGCGGGGAGATATCACTCCCACAGCGCTGATCGAAGCAGACACTGGCAGGATTGTAAGGGAGTTTCGCCCTTCTTCCGGCTGTAGACCCAGCCATGCCGCCGGCTTCTCGCCCGATGGCAGTGCGATGGCCATACAGTGGATTGACCATACCAACAAACAGTGGAGCATCGAAATCGTCAACCTGCCTGATGGGAAGACCCGGTTTGTCCACACTTTGCCGAATGGTCCTTGGAGCGTGATCAATCACTGGGCAGACAACCGACTGTATCTGGAAACTAATACCTCGGTGGCCCCACAATGTTATCGTATTGGCTGCAGCTCTCTGGAAGTGCAGGCAGGGCGATTGGGCGAGCCTCGAGAAGAACCATCCTTGACAGGTTTCGTGGATTATCGTGTTAACCACCTACCCATTATGAGCAACTGGAAGTTTGTTGGCGACATGCAGATTCAGCTACAACATGGTTCACTGGACAACAAGCCTGACTGGTTCAACGCCACGCTGGAGTGGTTCGACGAGAAGGCTGGCACATCGTTACGGCACCCCAAAAGAGTACCAACGATGGTAAGGCTCAGTGAAAGAAACACCGGAAGACAGATCGCAGAACTACGATCCACTCGTCTGGGTTATCCGTGGATGATTGCGGTCAGCCCCGATTGCAACTATGTCGCGAGTATTCAGCAAGGGTATGAGCCTACGGGCATGGGGCTGCTGCTGTGGAATGCCCAACCAGGATCACGCTGGCCCTGGGCATGGGGGGCGGGCATTGGGTCTGTCATTGTCCTGCGGTTAATTGTAAAACGGCTAATTCGTTCACGTGGTATTGCCGTGAAGGTATAACTGTCTTTTGTCACGATACAATCGTGACCCACGGTTTTACAACTGCGTTCTTTCCATCGTGGCGTTTGCTTCACTTCTCGCTGTCGTCATAGCAGCTTCATGCAACTCGGCAGTGAATACTTGCGTTTCCTGCTGTCGTTGATCCTGTCTATTTTTCCACCAGATGGCTGCGTCGCTTTCTGTCCATGTGCCTTGGAACGCGCACTGGTTCAGCTCTTTCAGTACATCGTTGGCGTTGGCTGGTCTATCAGCCTGCGACTTGGCCAGGCAGCGTAGGATCAGTGATTCTACTTGTGGGGAAATGGATTTGCTGGATCGTTCTGACGGCGTTTCTGGCTTTTCCCGTACATGCTTCATGCAGATTTCGACAACCGATTGGCCGGAGAATACGGTGCTGCCTGTCAGCAGAAAGTACATCACCGCACCCAGTGCATAGACATCCGAGCGGACATCTACCTGGTCAGGCTGGGAAATGCCTTCCGGCGAAAGATAATGAGGCGTGCCGGTTACCGCATTGGTTGAGGTCAGGTGAGCCTGTTCGCTATCGGATACGGTTTTCACCAGTCCGAAGTCAAGCACTTTGACAAAGTCCTGTACGCCACCCCGCTGCGTCAGGAAGATGTTTGCTGGTTTGATGTCGCGATGCACCAGCCCGGCAGCGTGTGCTTCACCCAATGAGCCACATACCTGCCGCAGAATGTATACCAAGCGGGCTTCGGGCAGGGGACCATGTCGCGTCACCAGGTCGTCGAGGTTGATGCCTTCGAGATACTCCATGGCATAGTAGAAGATGCCTTCGGGTGTGCGGCCATAATCGAAGATGGAAACCGTATTGGGATGGGTGAGTGTCGCAGTGATCTGCACTTCACGCTCGAAGCGGGCAATGCTGCTTCCTGAGATTTTGTCGACATCGAGGAGTTTCAGCGCCGTAGGCCGACGGAGCATGGCGTGTCGGGCTTTGTAGACTGTGCCCATGCCGCCTGAACCCAGTTTTTCTTCCAGGGCATACTGGCCCAGTTGTTTAGCCTGGAGCACTGCGGCCTGCAACATTTTCTGCTGCTTGGCCATCAGGAACATGGCAACATAAATCGCCACCGAGGCAATACCCAGCAGAATCATCAAGCCCCAGAACGCCCGGCGAAGGATATAGACCGGAGCGTAGGCTTCTTCCACATCTATTTCCGTGCAGACACCAAAATCATAATCGGTAAGCCAGGTCCAGGCGCCCACCACTGGCACGCCTCGATAATCGCGGTATTCCCACGGCTCGCATCCCGATTTTCCCTGGATGGCATCAGCTACATTGAAGGGCAATGGTTGATCGTTGCGAAGTTGCTCCGGCCTTTCCCCTTTCATCATGTTCACGCCAGGGTTGCGTAACTTCAACGTCAGAATGGATTGCGATTCAGGCAGGTCAGCGAGCAGACCGATGCGCTTCAGATCGTTGTCAAATCGGCTGTTGGAAAGGAGCAGGCCGTCTTTGTCGAAGGCATAGGTCTCGCCCGTCTGCCCAGCTTGAGCCACACGCAGAATCTGGGAAAACTGCATGTCAGGGCGAATACGCAAACCGAGAACGGCATGAACCTTTCCATCCGATTGCTTGAGCGGGGCTGCAGCAAACATGGTTGGCAGATTGGCACGGTACTCGCCTGATTCGTCCTGCAGCAACAGCGGACTTCGGTACGGCTTGGATACTGAGGGTCCAGATTGGAACACGCGATCAAAAAACTCTTTGCGATAGCCACCCATTTGCTTGCCTACCGGGGCATCCTGTTCAGCAGCGATGGTGACACCATTCTCTGCGACGATGAAATAACCCATGTAACCCAGCGATGAGAGGATGGGCTTCAAACGAGTTCTGATTTCTGTTTGGGTTTTGGAGTAAATCAGGGACCGTTCACCCTCCACACCTCCGGTATTACTCTGCAGGAGTTGAGCGATCATGTCCTGTAGTTTTTCATCCCGTGCCACCAGTTCTGCTGTCTGTCCCTGATCTTCCATCCATATTTTCAGTGCTTCCACATCTGCATTGAGGATGGTGTTCAACTCGGCTTCACGTTGCCGGCTCATGGCTTTGTCGACCGACTGCTCCACGAGTAGACCCGTGACACCAAGGATGATGGCAGCCAGGATCGGCCATATCCAGAGTTGTTGCCGGAGGAATTTCCCCGTGGCTTGAACACTCGAACGGCTGGCCAGTCGGCGCATCGCCGGGCCTACCGCTGAGAGTGCAGTGAAGCTGGCACGAGCAAGAGATTTGGAGATGGAATTCTTCGCTGTCACTCAAGCGGTCCTTGTATTTCTGCAATAATCCATTCTGCAAACGTCTTCGTTATCCGACACGCATCCTGATGGTCTGAATCGTGGTACCCAATTGCTTCTGCATATCCTTCATCAGTCTGGACTGCATCATGACCAGGTGTTGATGGGTCAATGCGTCAGTTACTCTGACCTCGAGCATTCCCCTTTTGAACGCAACTACCTGGCTCAAGCCATTCCAGGGCTCACCGACAACTTTGTTCCAGGCAGATTCGAGCCTTGCCTGAGCACTGACCTTGCCCCAGCCCCGATGCAGCATAACCCGTGACAGAACCTCCTTCAATGGTTCCACGCCACGGTCTTCAGGAAATGGGACAAAGGTGGACATACCTTACGAGTGTAAGGGAAATGTCCAGTGAGAAAAAGAGGATTTGAGTGAGACTTCGGGTCAAGGGAGATCCAAGGCTTGTATATCCCTTACTTTCCTTCCCCACGTGTCAACGGTACCACGATGTAGCTGTAATTGCCTGGAGCGGTAAACAGGGCTACTGTGTTGTTCTCGACGAGTTCCAGAGTGATTTCGGTGTCTGGTTCCAGCACGCGGAGCATATCCAGCACCAGCTTTGGATCGAACGTGGTGCTCATCGATTTGCTGTCATATGCCACCGGCAATTGGATTTTGGCCCGGCCTTTTTCTGCAACACGGGCCTGCAACGTCAGTGTTCCTTTCGCAAAGCTGAAATCAACGCCGCGAGTATCTTCATCCGTAAGAATCGCAGCCTGCCTGACGACGGAACTAAGCGGACCAACCATCAGCGGTATTTTGACTGCTGTTTTCTTGGGAAACACTTCGCGGTACGTTGGGTAACGCCCTTCCACCAGTCGGCCATAGATTTCCGATTTGCCTACTTTGAAGAGCACATCGTTGGGGCTGAAGCGCACCAGCACGGGGTCTTCAGTATCAGCCAGGTTCTTATCGAGCAATTGCATCACTTTGGTCGGCACCACTGGAGTCTGGTTGCCGGTGGTATGTCCGCCATGTGCTTCGCCGTTGCCATCCACCACGGCCATGCGTTTGCCATCAGTCGCTACCAGGCGAACCTTGTCTTCGTTCAGTTCCCACATCACACCGGTAAGGGCATAGCGGGCCGATTCGGTAGCTGCTGCAAAAATGGTCCGGTGAATCATTTCCTTAAGTTGTTTCGACGGGATACTGTGATATTTGTCTCCCTCAAAACCCGCTACCGTGGGGTACTGATCTGCATCTTCGCCAGGCAGTTCGAATTCACTGTACTGGCCGCGAAGACAAACGCCTTCACCATCGCCTTCTATTTTCAGTTCCTGATCACTGCATTCGCGCAGGATGGAATTCACCCGACCTGTTGGAAGGAGGATATCGCCCGGTTCCTCAACCTGCACGCCCCGCACTTCCATGCTGATGCCTACCGATTCCAGATCCGTAGCTTTGAGCGTTGCATGTTTCTTGGTGACACTCAATTTGACGTTCTGCAGGATCACCTTGGGCGTGCGTGCCGGAACGACACTGCTGGTGAGTTGAAATGCCTGGGCCAGAGCTTCCCGGTCAAAGACCGCTTTCATGCGTGATGCCTCTTGTTGTTCTGTTATGGAAGATAGCAGGTTTACCCGCGTTGGGTAGCATAGAAATGATTCCCCCAGCGTTCTTTTTTCAGACAGGCTGGCTGGGTCGGTTCAGACTACTCTGTCTTTTCTTTTTAAGAATAAAAGAAGAACAGCAGAAGATACAGTAGGGAGCAGTTGAACTGTTCATAACTATCTGGAATAGGTTCTAAGCATCAGTCCCCCAGATAGATGGAGCAATAAGTAGGCTGTCGATAACCTGTCAATGGTTTGTCGGGATAATTGTTGTCTGTGTGTGATTAAAGTAGAGTTCATGAACAGTCAGAGTTTGTCAAAATTGATGAACAAGTTATGAACAGGCTCATTGACGGAGTTATTGTCACTGGTTACACAATCAACCAACATACTTATGCACTGCCAGTTGTCAGGAAAAATTCTGACAAAGTTTGTATCTGAAGATTGAAGCGGTAGACTCGAAGCCAACCCGAGGAGTTCCACATGCAACATCAGATGTCTCGACGCAGTATTCTAGGGACTAGCCTGGCATCCATGGTGACTTTGCCGATGATGAGCCAGGCAGAAGAGACGAAGCCAAGCGCAGGCAAGCCATTGTTTCAATTAGGTTTGGTGACCTACAACCTGGCAGCGGAATGGGATGTTCCCACCATCTTGAAGAACTGCAAGGAAACGGGAGTGGCAGCGGTAGAACTCAGAACCACGCATAAACATGGAGTAGAGCCTGATATTTCTGTGGAACGTCGCAGGGAAATAAAGCAACAATTTGCCGATGCAGGCATAGTGCTCTGGGGTTTGGGCAGTACCTGCGAGTTTCACAGCCCGGACGCCAGCGTGGTGAAGAATCAGATAGAAACCTGCAAACAGTTTCTTGAACTGGCCCATGACTTGGATGCCCGTGGCGTAAAGGTACGACCCAATGGCTTACCCAAGAATGTGCCGGAAGAAAAGACACTGGAACAGATAGGAAAAGCTCTGACGCAGTGTGGGCAGGAAGCATCCAACCTGGGTTGTGAAATATGGGTTGAAGTACATGGTGGAGGAACGAGCCATCCGCCACGGATGAAAACGATTCTGGAACATGCCAATCATCCCCAGGTGGGAATCACCTGGAACTCCAACCAGAGCGATATCAAGGATGGCTCAGTGAAGTCTTACTTTGAACTGCTCAAACCCTGGCTGAAGTCGTGTCATATCAACGCCCTGTATGGCAGCTATCCCTATCGGGAATTGTTTACCTGCTTGAAAGAAGCCAACTATGATCGCAACACTCTGATCGAGATAGGCGAGAAACTGGACCCTGTCAGTGGTGCACTCTTCCTCAAGTATTACAAGGCGCTGTGGCGGGAACTGGCTGGCGCTTAAGCCGGTACAGCACATGTCGGCAGAGCGGATGCTCTTTCGCCAGCAACGGATGATCAAAATCATCCTCCGGGTTACGCTGCATTCCCAGCGTCTCCATCACCCGGCGGGAACCGATATTTCCCACTGCAGTGAAAGAAACGATTTCTTCAAGGCCCAGTTGATCGAATCCAAACTGCAAAGCCCGGCGTGCTCCTTCGGTGGCGTAGCCTTTGCCCCAATAGAGTGGAGCGAGCCGCCAGCCTATTTCGACACAGGGCGTGAAGTGTGTTTGATAACTAGGATGAGCCAGGCCAATGAACCCTGCAAAGGGGGTGTGCCCTTTGACTTCCACGGCCCACATGCCGAAGCCGTGGCGTACAAAGTGATCTTCAATGCGATCAGCCTGGGCATCACTTTCCTGTCGGGTGAGTACCGAAGGGAAGAACTCCATGACCTTGGGGTCGGCATTGAGAGCTGCAAACGGAACACGATCAGAATCGCGCCACGGCCTGAGAATCAAACGCTCGGTATCGAGAGTCAGCTTCATGAATTCACCACCCCACATCTAACGTCCCAAGTTGCCCAGACTACCCATTCCTCTTTCACGTAAGATTTGAGGTATAAGCTATAAAAAAACCCATGCTTTTAAGACATCCTAGTAGAGAAGGGTTGTAAAATTCTCTAGAATATCAGTCGTCAGATTGAGGCATTGCGCGACACGGATGGTCGTGCCTTTTCATTCAATCAGGAAGATACCAGTTCACCCTGCCCCTGGCCCATTGCCAGACTACTGGATTTCATTGTCCTGCTGAGGATTCCATTGTGAAAAGTCTGTTGTTATTCATACTGCTGGTAGCAGGCGGTGTAGTAGGGTACTTTTACTGGCAGCAAACACGTTATGTGACGTCCACTGAAGAACCAAAGGTGGAAGCGATCCGCAAAGGGAACCTCGAAGAAAAGATCACCGGCAGTGGCAAGCTGGAACTCAAAGGCGGTGTTTACTACGTTGTTGCAGAAACTGCTGGCAAGATTGAAAAAGTAACACCTGAGTTGTCTGTTGGCAAGCACGTCAAAAAAGGTGATGTGCTCATCAATCTCGACAGTTCCATTGCACAGAATAGGGTTTCTGAAGCGGAAGCAGCGGTGAAAACGGCTCAGGCCGATTTGAAACGGGCCGAAGCTAACAAAGTCGAAAAGATAGCTCAGATTAACGCCATTGAAAAGGAACTGGAGTTTGTTCGCGCCGGCGTGAAGCGCATGGAAGAGTTGAAAGATAGTGTCGAAGGTGGCAAACTCAATTTAGCCAAAAAAGAACTTGAAAAAGCTGAAGCATCAGCTCAAGCCAGTTATGCACTCAGAGATGTTGCGGAAGCCAATATCACTCTGGCACTGGCCAATCTTCAGCGTGCCGAAGCGGGATTAACTCTTGCTCGCCGTGGCCTCGAAGCCATGACCATCAACTCCCCTTGTGATGGCATCATTCTCGAAATGAACAAGCTGGTGAAAGATGGCCAGCCGATCAATGCCGGTCCTGTGAACGGATCGGCATTGTTTATAGTTGCACCAGGCATGGATGAGTGGGAAATCAAAGCCCAGATCAGTGAGCAGGATATTGGCAAGTTGCACAGCAAACTGAAAACGTTTACTCCAGAACAATTAAAAGCTGGACAGGGTGTGCCTGTACGTTTCAATGTCGAAGCCTACTCGGCGGAACGCATCAAGTTTACCGGCAAGGTGTTGCGAGTTGATCCGCTGCCTGCAGTCGCTCAACGAACGGGCATGGCAGGTCTGGAAGCCCTGATGGCGATGAGTGGCGGAGGAGTTGCCAATAATTCCGGCCCTGCTTCCTACAACGTGATCATCAGTGTTGATCCACTCGATGCAGCGATGCGGAAAACCCATCCGCTGTTTGTGGGGTATACCGCTTCCGACCTTCAGATCATTGTGGAGAACTTCAGCAACATCGTCACAGTGCCCTCTGCAGCGCTTTCGTTCACGCCGGAAGGGATGAATGAGGCTCAGCAGAAAGAATTGAAGAAGAATGAAGAAGAGGGCTGGAGTGTTGTCTGGTTCTGGAACAAAGGCACTTATGAGCCGAAGTATGTGAAAGCCGGCGCCAGTGAAGAAGGGCAGACCCACATCAAGGAAGTGCTCGGTGGTAAACCGGAAGATCTGCTGGGCAAACAGGCGGTCACTGAAGCTCCCAAGAAACCAGAACCCAGTGGTTTGTTTGGCGGCAAGACATTCCGCATGCCGGGCTAAGGTTCGCCATCAAACATTTCACCACGAGCAATACCCACACTAAAGAATCCTGCATGGCCGCCATCATCCAAATCCAGAACGTTCGCAAGGTCTACGACACCGGTGAGGTGAAAGTAGTGGCGCTGCGTGGTGTCAGTTTCGACATCAATCCGGGTGAATTCGTGGCCATCATGGGCACCAGCGGTTCGGGTAAATCGACGCTGATGAATATCCTCGGCTGCCTGGATCGCCCTACCGAAGGACTCTATCGTCTGGGTGGCCAGGACGTCGGCAAGATGAACCGCTTTCAGCTTGCCAAGCTACGCAATGAAAAGCTCGGCTTTGTGTTCCAGGGTTTCAATCTCCTGAAGAGGTATACCGCACTGGAAAATGTGGAACTGCCGCTGCTCTATGCCGGTCTGGGGCCACGAGAACGACGAAGAAGATCGCAGGCCAAGCTTGAACTGGTGGGCCTGGGGCAGCGCAGCGGACACATGCCCAATCAACTTTCCGGCGGACAGCAACAACGTGTTGCCATTGCCCGGGCATTGGTCAACGATCCGCAGCTACTGCTGGCCGATGAACCGACCGGCAATCTTGACAGCAAAACCTCGGTCGAAATTCTCGCTGAGTTCCAGAGGCTGAACCGCGATCTGGGTCAGACGATCATCATCGTGACTCATGAACCCGATATTGCTCATCATGCCAAGCGCTGCCTGATCGTGAAAGACGGTCTGATTGCAGAAGATTATTACAACGACAGGCCTATTGATGCACGCGATTCGCTGGCAGCCATCAATAATGGTGAGAATGGCAACGGCTCCATGACACGTGGCGTCACCTTGCCTTTGCCCCAGGCACAGCCCCATGCGGCTTCGGCCTGAAGAGAGGAGGCACACGATGAATCATCAGAAGCTTCCCGATTATCCGGAGCACCCCGAACCCACTGAAGCCATCAGCAACTCGGAGTTCGAAAGGGAAACCAGGCCCCGTACTTCGCCTGGCAGTATGGTCTGGATGGGCATCGGTCTTCTGGTCTGCCTGTACGTGCTGGATCGAACGGTGAATTACCTGCAGGAATGGAACAAGGGTAACAACGTGGTTAAGTCTGTCCCTGCGAAACAAGGAAACTAACGGACGATGGGTTTCTTTTCGGCATTACGTGTAGCCCTGGCAGCCTTGTTTGTGAACAAGGGCCGTTCCACGCTGACCAGTCTGGGCATTGTCATCGGCATTGCAGCTGTCATCGCGATGGTGGCAGCAGGTAATGGCGCCAAGGAAAAGCTCGATGACCGGCTCGAAAGCGTCGGCAAGAACATTGTCCTGGTTCGCCCCGGCGGCCGTACCAGCACCGGCATCACCGTGCATAGTACCCCCATCACCAGCGAAGATGCTGCAGCCATCCGGGCTGATGCAGCACTCAAGAAAATGACAATCGGCGTGGCGGAATCGCAGGCTACGCAGGATCAAGTCACCAACGCTACTGGCACATTTCTGACGACTATCTCCGGCATCTGGCCTGACATGTTCCTGGTCCGCAAGTGGACCGTTTCAGCCGGCAGATTGTTTGGCCATGCCGAAAATCGCAGTGCCAGTGCGGTGGGGGTAATTGGTGAATCACTGGCCAAGAAGCTGTTTCCCGGCCGCCGACCTGCCGACATGATTGGCCAGCGTTTGAAACTCTATGGGCAGTCTCTTGAAATTATTGGCGTACTGGCTCCCAAGGGCAAGAATCCTATCGGCCAGGATCAGGACGATCAGGTTTTTGTACCTATCAACACCATTCAGCAGCGTCTGGGACGTGAACCACGCGTTTCCGTCATCACGTGCACCACGCGAAGCAATGAGGACATCGGCCCGACGCAGGAACGCATCACCAAGATACTTCGCGAACGACGCAATCTGAGGGGCAACATGCCCAACGATTTCGATGTTACGAGTGTCGAGGAAATGGCAGCGATCGGTCTGCTGCTCACCAATACGCTGAACATTCTGGTCATTGTCATTGCCAGCATCTCACTCATCGTCGGTGGCATCGGCATCATGAACATCATGCTGGTCTCGGTGACGGAACGTACCCGCGAGATTGGCATCCGCATGGCGGTGGGCGCCACACCCAACGATGTGCGCAACCAGTTCCTGATTGAATCGGTGGTGCTATCATTGGGCGGAGGCTTGATCGGCGTGCTACTGGGGTTGAGCTTTGCCTACATCATCACCGATCTGCTCGAATGGCCACTCAGGCTGTCCCCCATTTATCCAACGGTAGCTTTCGGCGTGGCTGCCAGCGTGGGCGTGTTCTTCGGCTATTACCCTGCCATGAAAGCTTCGCAGCTCGATCCCATTGAAGCGTTGCGATATGAATAACCTTCCCAATTCCTGGCGTGATTCGCTGACAGCGCTGCGAACGGCGCTGCTGCACCTGCATAAATCGCTGCTCGATGCGGAACGGCAAAGTTATGAAACCGAGCATGGCCCCATTCGCAGCAATGGCGAATATCTGCAACTGCTGATCAACCACGAGCGGTTCCAGTGGCTGCAGCCTTACACCAGCCTCGTGGTAGTGTGTGATGAAACCCTGGAATCGAAGGAAGCTATTGCTGCAGAAGCTGTTGAGGCACTCTGGACCAAAGCCCGGGAACTGACCGAAACCATGAAAGCGGATACGAATTCCCGCTATGCGTTGATTCTGAAATCATCGCCCGTGGTTCAGATGACCGATGCCGAAGTCAGCCAGTTGCTCGAAATGCATGGCAGCAAGTCGTAGTCTGGTAAGGTCCGGAAAATCTAACAGGAAAACCATCTAAATCGGCTGTTCTTGTCGTAACAGGTGGATGAATGCTGCCGGAACCTGGCAGAAAATCTGTCGAAAGCTATGGACTTTTCCTTACCCGATGCGTCACAATATGGCATGGTTGGGTAGGACCATGATTCCGCCTCTGTGGTGGAATGACTCAGGGGGCCTGCCATGCGACCACCACGATATCTGCTGATCAGTGCGGGATTGCTGTGTTCAGTCATCGTCGGGTGTCAGTCGCTGAAGGCGCCTTCCTGGTCTTCTGCCCCGCCTCGTCGGTCGGACGATCCGCTGTTGTGCACGGATGCGGAACGGAAGCGCCCGCGTGATCTGTATGCGACCACGTCTGATTCCCGTTACCTCGAGCCTGTCGCTGCTGCAGTCAAGTAATGCAACCAGTGCCGGGCTGATGCAAGGCACTGATCATGGTTCGCACCCGCCATTCTTCCCGCGTTGTCACATTGTTCATTCTCTGCCTGGCTGGCTGCCAGTCTGCGGAGAAAGCCTCACTCACCCCGCTGGCTCCCGATGTGGTTCCCACGTTTGCCGAGCTGATGCAGCGAGGCAAATCGCAGATCAATGCTGCTCACGAATTCTATTACAGTGACCGCTGGAAAGATGTTGAGATGGCTGCAATCGCCATCAAGGAAACGGGTACGTACCTGACCAAGCTTCCATTGCCCAATGCGACCGAAGAACAGAAGGTGAAACTCGCCTCGCTGACCAAAGAGTTCAATGAAGCGGCAGACCAGTTGAAGGTGGCAGGTACCGAGCAGAATGCGACCAAGACCAACCAGATTTTCCAGAAGCTCAATGAAGTCTATCGTCAGCTTCGCGTGCAGCAGGCCGTTGTCGGCCAGATCAGCGAACCGGAAGTGAAGCCGCCAGTACCGCCGGTGAAGTAGTAAAGAGTGAAGAAGTGTTATCTTGCGGAATAGAAGACGTTCGAAAGCCAGACAATGTCATTCGACGAACTGAGTGAGTCGGTCTACGAAGACTTGGATGGGCACATCGTTACAGTCAGCAACGATGGCAAGACATACCGCATCATCTTTGAATGTGACGACTGGTGCGGCCAAGAGCGTCGCCGACGATTCGAGTTAATCTTTCAGGATGTTGCGGAAGCTAACGCTACGCCCTCGACGTGTGAATACTTGCACATCGTTGACGAGCACCCGTTGCTCTGGCAACATAATGACGAGAGCGTCTCGATGTTCTTTTCCTCCGCGTTATCCGAACCACAATCGCTGCTCGGACAGCTTTACGAGGCGCATGAAGCGTTGTTTGGTGGTTGGCGTAAATTGTCGGATTATTGGTACGCCAGTTCAGGCTTGCTTCGGACGGGCTATGGGCTTTTAGCTGAAGGACCGCGCCGAGTCATCGAAGAGTACGCACGAGTTGTTGGAGATAGCTTGCGTTACTCAATTATTCATCGACACAGTCCTCGCGGTAAGTATCGCGTCGTATTACTAAATGACTGCTATGTTGTTTGCAGCAGTGTGTCAGTCAATGAGCAGGAATTGTCCGTGTAACGTGTCACTGCACCCGTGGCGGCGCATCACGGTTTGGGTTATTTGTTAAGTTTCGGTTTCACCTGGTACTGCACGTACACGCAGCCATTCTTGAATGGCTTGCATTTCATGAGTTCCAGTTTAGTCTCGCAATTCATGATGTGATACACGGGGATGCCACTGCCCAGCAGAACGGGATGGATGTTGAAGCCGATCTCATCGATGAGATTGGCTTCAAACAGAGTTTTCGCCAGCGAGCCGCCACCCATCAGGCAAATGTCTTTGCCCTTGCCCGACTTCATCTCCCGCACTACCTCAGCGGCATTCTCACGCACCAGCACCGCATTCTTGTCGGGGAGTGATGTCAGTGTCCGCGAGAAGACGTAACCTGTGATGCCTGGCATGCTGCCTTGCGGCCCTTTACGCAGAGCCACTTCATACGTCTTGCGGCCCATGAGCACGGTATCGATGGTGGACCAGTAATCGCCCATGATCTCCGCAGCTTCATCGCTCCACTGCAGCCAGTCCACGCCATCGTCGAGCCGAGCGAGGTAGTTATCAAGACTGATAGCCCCGCCAAAGGTGATTTTGCGCATGGTACATCCTTCAATTGACAGTGACATCCTAATCGTCGCACTGCGACATCACAAACAGAAAGTAATCTAGACAGATCTTACGCTGGCAGCAGAGCGGCATCGTCCGTATCCTTTCTTCGTCAGCCGCATTTAATTCCAAGGATCATTCTCCATGTCATCGTTACCCCTGGCGCGTCGGTTTGCTCAGTATGCCTGCAAGCTTCAGTATGATCACATCCCTGCTGGCGTACTGCATGAAGCCAAGCGTCGTTTTCTTGACAGTTTTGCTACCGCAGTGGGTGCCATGCCTGCTGATGCATATCACATCGCTAAAAAAGTTGCAGGGCACATGAGCAGTACACCCGGTGCCAGCCTGCTCGGCGGTGGCACCAGCAGCATTGAATGGGCCACCTTCGTCAACGGACTGCTCATTCGTTACCTCGATTTCAACGATACCTACCTGAGCAAGGAACCGGCACACCCCAGCGATAACCTGGCTGCGGTGCTCAGCGTCGGTGAAATGGTCAACGCGACCGGCAAGGAGATGCTGGTTGCAGCAGTGCTGGCGTATGAAATCCAGTGCCGATTGTGCGATGCCAGCAGCTTGCGGAAGTATGGGATCGATCATGTCACGTATGGCGCTATTTCATCGTGCCTGGCTGCCTGCAAACTGCTTAAGCTGGATGAAACCAAGACCACGCATGCGGTAGGTATCGCAGGAGTGTGTAATGCCGCCTTGCGACAAACTCGCGCCGGTGAAATGAGCATGTGGAAAGGCTGTGCCTTTGCCAATGCCGCCAAGCAGGGAGTGTTTGCAGCACTTCTGGCCAACGAAGGCATGACTGGCCCCGCTCCCATCTTTGAAGGCGAACTAGGGTTCATGAAACTGCTGACCCGCGAGACTTTTGAAGTTGCTCCGATGGGCGCAGAAAACGGCCCATCCAAGAACGATGACGACTTCATGATCAGCCACACGTACATCAAGTACTGGCCGGTGGAATATCATGCCCAGTCAGCGGTCGATGCGATCTTGCAACTGCGTCCGCAGGTGGGCGACTGGAAGAACGTCGAAAAGATTGACATTCACACGTTCGATGCTGCGGTCGATATCATCGGCAAAGATCCGGAGAAGTATCGTCCCACCACACGCGAGACGGCAGATCATTCCATGCCTTACTGTGTCGCAGTGGCGTTGATTGAAGGCGATGTGGGTCTGGACAGCTTCGATGATGCTCACCTAAAGAATGCTCCACTGATTGAACTGACCAACAAGGTGAAACTGCATCGCGATGCCTCTGCCAACGCACGTTATCCCAAGAGTATTCCCAACAAGTTGACCGTGACGATGCGCGATGGCAAGACACATGTGCTGGAAGTGGTGAATCCACCCGGACATGCCTTGAACAAAATGACCGATGCCCAGGTGGAAAAGAAGTTCCGAGCCTGTGCACTGGCCAAGTTTGGTGAAACGAAAGTTGCAGCGATCGTGAAGAACACGCTGGCAATGGATACGCTTGGCGCCGGCGCTGCGAAAACGATGATCGGTTGGTTTGCGTAACTCGAGCATAGATATGCCCTTTTGCTCTGAAAGAGCCTTCGGTTTTAGCCAGGCCCGGAAGGGCCTGGTTTCAAGAACGCGATATGGAAAGCTCCAACGGAGCGTTCGAGCCTTGGAGTACTTCTCTTCTCGATACGAGCGCTCCGTTGGAGCTTGAGATAATTTCTCAACTCGCCACCAGGCCCTTCCGGGCCTGGCTAACATCGGTGGCTCCTTTGGAGCCGGGCAGCATGCATGCTTATCCGAGAGCGTCTAAGAAAAGGAAACACTCTCTCACCAGAGGAAAGGAGAGAAAACGAGAATCATTTCCATTTGCTCACACCCCTATGGCATCCGCCAACTTGAGCAGCAATTCATCATGCACGATGACTTGTTCAATCAAGGCTGCGCCCCGTTCGGTGGCTTTCTCCGGTTCCAGGTAATGATCCCCCATTAATTCGGGCAAGGATCGGCTTGGCTTCTCACCCGTCAGATGCAGCAGGTGCCTGACCGTTTCGGTCCACTGAGCGCTGTCTTTGATGATGCCCAGTTGTTCAATGAGGTAGCTCAATGCATAGAGCAGCGGTGCTGGGATAATGATGGGCACATCATCCGCTTCCGGTTCAGGCAACTGATTAAAGGGATTGTTGATGATGGCAGGCGTGAGGTAGCGTTCCCAATCATCCGGCGGGGCAGCTTCCTTATCGAGAACGAAGGCTCCTTCCATCGCACCGAAATAAATGCTGATCCAGCGTACTTCCCGCCGGGCTTCATGCAACCCATCTTCAATATGGGTCAGGTCGAGTTCCAGAATGGTATGATGCAGCGACTTCAAATCCTTCATGAGCCATTTGCGCAGTGCTTTAGCTTCCTTGGCGGGTGAAAGCCAATCAACGGCTTTGAGTTTTTTGGCGAATTTGACAGGCAGCAGATCGTTGCCATCGTGATATCGGCAGGCAATCCAATCCTGCGATTGAATCCAGGCCCAGGCCCGGCCGGTGGCATCAATGGTCCGCTCCCGTGCCAGTTGGGCTACTCCTGCAGGCAATGACCATGCTTGGTACTGTTTGGTCAATGCAGTCCAGAAATCAATAAGCCCCAGGGCGTCTTCTACAATCTTCGATTCGAGTCTGATGCGGGCAAACAGTTTGTCATCCAGATCGAGCTTGCCGTATACTCGAGCCAACCCCTGCAGCATGAACATGGGAGCACGAGTGTTGCTCTGAAAGAGAATCTGAGCAGGGGAAACATCCTGATTCAGGGCATCGGCTTCCTGCAGCAGTTGTTGAAACTGAGCCAGGTGTTTAAGAAACCGGCGGCGGGCATGCGGGCCTTTAATGGCTAAGGTAGTATTTTCGGTACTAGTCATGATGGTACTCACGGATGTAGTGTGTACAGACTACAACAGCAGAATGCCGGTCACAAGATGCTAAATGGAACAGACAGCTACGTTTCCCGGTGGTGCAGCCTCACGATTGGAATCACCATGACCCCTGCGATCAAGTTGCTGGAACAAGCAGGTGTGCCTTTCCAGGTGCTGACCTACGAACATGATGATGCATGCATGGAGTACGGTCTGGAAGCAGCAGGCAAATTGCAGGTTGATCCAGCAAGCATGTTCAAAACGCTGGTCGTCAAAAGCGACACTGGCACCTTGGCGATAGCTTTGCTGAGTGTTCAGGACAAAGTCGATCTGAAAAAGCTGGCCCATGCGTTTGGCACACGGAAAGCTGACTTGGCCGATTCCACGCTGGCGGAGAAGACAACCGGCTATGTCATCGGTGGTATCAGTCCGCTCGGTGGTCGCAAGAAACTGATGACGTTCATCGACGAAGCGGTGATCCTGGTAGAAACAATTTATGTGAGTGCCGGGAAGCGAGGCATGCAGTTAAAACTGGCTGCCGACGATCTGATACGTCTTACTGCCGCCAGCGTGGTTCCGCTCGCGGTCGTCAGCCAGGGGTAACGACACCAGGAAGCTGCTGCCTTGCCCCAACTGGCTCTGCACTTCGATGGTGCCACCCTGGGCTTGCACCAGGTGTTTGACAATGCTGAGCCCTAGTCCGGTGCCGGGGTCTTGGCGGTCGCGGGCACGATCCGCACGGAAGAAACGTTCAAAAATGCGAGGCAGGTCTTTCTCGGCAATGCCGAACCCGTTGTCCTTGATCTCAAACCGGGCGTAGCCTGGCACCTTGGAGGCTTTTAAGGTGATGGTGCCTTCTTCCGGCGTGTACTTGATGGCGTTGTCAACCAGGTTATCGAGAATCTGATCGAGCGCGAGATCATCTGCCAGGGCTTCGACAGGCTGGCTGCCTTCAGCGAGGATGAGTTGCTGGCGACGGGCTTGCGTGCGATGTTCAAACCGCTGGATGCAGGCTTCGAGTGCGGGGATGAGCGGAGTCGCAGTCAATTCAATGCTCTGCTGACCAGTTTCAATGCGGGACAGTTCCAGTAGATCGTTTACCAGTCGATTGAGACGATCTACATTCTCGTTAATACGTGCCAGGAAGTTCACATTGTGCTTGGGGTCATGCAAGGCGCCATCAAGCAGCGTCTCCACGGTGGCCTGCATGGCAGCGAGTGGTGTTTTCAGTTCGTGTGAAACGTTGGAGAAAAAGTCCTGCCGCATCCGTTCCAGGCGGTGCATATCGGTGACATCGTGCAGCACCAGCACCGCGCCGCTGCGCTGATTGCGGGTCAATTTCATCGCCTGCATACGCACCTTGCGGTCGGAAGGCAGATCGAAAACCTGTCCCTGGTTGGGGTCCGGTTCATCTTTCAGGATAGCTTCCGCCGTTTCCACGATGTTTCGTTGTCTGATGACTTCCCACAGTTTGCGTCCGACGACAGCATTGGGTTGCAGCTTAAACAGTTTGCAGGCAGCTTCGTTGATGAACTGCACTTTTTCATCCGGGTTGATGACGATGACGCTTTCGATCATCGAGCGAAGCACGGTGCGTGAGAGGTCACGTTCCTGACCATGCCGGGTCAGGTGTTGTTGCAGTTCATCCTGCAGAGTATCGATCACCTGGGCGAGAGTGCGGATTTCATCGCGGGTGGAAGAGTTGGCAGGCTCCTGAATCTTGGTAAGTGCCTTGGCAGCGGCAGCCAGGCGTACCAGCGGAGCCATCATCATGCGGGCAATGAGATAACTGACCACCAGGGCAATGGCGATAAGGATGCCTGCGAGGAACCAGGGCGATTGCAGCAGAGGCGATTCAGCTTCTGCCAGGGCCTGCTTGAGCGCCGCCGAGGCGAGCAGCAGTGCTGAGAGGAGCAGGCCGTACGACAGGAAGATCTTCAGAAACAGTCGGGAACGGAGCATGAGGGTATTCTAAGTGACGTGTTTTTATCTGCCAGTAAACTTCATGCCTCTTTTAGACAAGTAGAGGTGATATGTTAATATGTGTTTGGAGAGCAGATTACCAGATAGGCATCTAGCCATGCTTCGATATTTGTTTTTGTCGATAATCATAGCAGCAGGCTGTTCCTCTGAAGATCTGACTAAACCTGTCAAGGTACCACCAAAGACCAGGGCGTGGTCTACCCGCCATGCCCCACTTATCCTCAGTAGTATACCAGTCACTCCGTATCTACGTTCGGATTTAGAATCCATGCTAATAGGAAAAACCCCAGAAGAAGTAACAATAAAAATCGGTGAACCACATATCCGAATTGATGATACGTGGGAATACAAACTACCATCAGTTGACAAAGCAAAACAAAAAACGAGTTATTCGTTTACCATTCACTGGATACACGATAGTGAAAACTGGAACTTAGTGAAAGTCGAGAAGCTCAGCTTTGAATAGCAGAGAAGTGGGTACTTCTTCTCCCCAAATCTTCAACTACCTGCTTCACAAGACCATCACAATCGGGTACAAGAGACTTTGCACCATGGAATGACGCAACAGGATTATCCCCTTGATTATCTACCCTGCTATCGATCTCCGTGCAGGCCAGTGTGTTCGGCTCAGGCAAGGCGATTTTCAGCAGGAAACCGTTTACGGCAACGACCCCGGCCAGATGGCCCTGCATTGGCAAAGCCAGGGTGCCAAGGCATTGCACCTGGTTGATCTCGATGGCGCCAAGGCGGGCAAGCCAGCAAATCTGCAGGCACTAGAGTCTATTCGCAAAGCAGTCACAATCCCCTTGCAAGTGGGGGGTGGTTTGCGAACAGAAAATGATCTGAACACCATCTTTGAACTAGGCATCGAACGTGCCATCCTGGGTTCTCAAGCCTGCAAAGACCCGGCCTGGCTGGCACAGATGGCCCGGCGGTATCCTCAGCGCATTCTTCTCGGTATCGATGCCAAAAACGGACTGGTCGCTACCGAAGGCTGGCTCGAAGTTTCCTCGATCAAAGCCATCGAACTGGCGATGGACGTCGCATCATTACCATTGGCTGGCATCATCTACACCGACATCGCCAAAGACGGCATGATGGCCGGCCCCAATATTGAAGCGCTTGCCGAGATGTCGCACGCCACGCCACTGCCGCTGATTGCATCGGGTGGCGTGACGACGGCAGACGATGTCTACCGCCTGCGCAATATGAACCTGGCGGGCTGCATCATCGGCCGGGCACTTTACGAAAAATCCATTACTCTCCCTCAAATCCTCTCGGAGTAATCATCATGGCCAGACATCATATGGAAGACGTTCGCAACATTGCGCTGGTGGGGCATGCCGGTGCGGGAAAGACCACGCTGGCCGACGGCTTGCTCCATCAGGCAAAGGCAGTGGATCGACGTGGTTCGGTAGACGAAGGCACCAGTTTCTCCGATTACGATGAAGAAGCCAAACGCCGCAAGTTCTCCATCGACAGTACCGTGCTCCATTTTGAAGACCTGGGCAAGTTCATCAACATGATCGATACGCCAGGCTACCCCGATTTTGTCGGCCAGGCTTTGTGCGGCCTGCACGCTGTCGAAAACGCCTTGATCGTCATCAATGCCACCCGTGGCGTGGAGCCTAACACCCGCAAGCTCTTCCATGAAGCAGGCAAGCTCGATCTGTGCCGGTTCATTGTCATCAACAAGCTCGATGTGGAAAATGTCGATTTCCAGTCGCTGGTGGATAACATTCGCGAATCGTTCGGCAAAGGGTGCGTGCTGTTCAATGCACCCATCGAAATGGGACCGGCATTCCGTGGTGTAGTGGAAATCCTCGATCCGCATGGCAACAAGGTGGAAGGGTGCCCGATTGATCTCAATAAGGCCCGCACGCAGATTGTTGAAGCCATCATCGATGCTGATGAAGGACTGATGGAAAAGTATCTTGCCGAGGGCGATCTGAAGAATGAAGATGTGCTGCCTGCGTTGCCTAAGGCCATGCATGCCGGCACCATTGTCCCCATGTTCTGCGTGTCTGCCAAGAAGGACATTGGCATGCACGACCTGATGGATGACATTGCCAAGTATGGTGTGAACCCGGCTCAGGGGCCGCATCATCAGATTGAAGATGACGAGGATGAAGAGAAGCCCAAGGCCGGTGTTCATGAGCATGAACTCAAAATTAAGGAAGAAGGCCCGGCTATCGGCCAAATCTTCAAAGTCATCAATGACAAGTATGTTGGTTCACTCAGCTTCATGCGGCTGTTTGCTGGAAAAATAACGACGGATACGCATTTCTACAATGCCCGCACCGGCAAGCAGGTGCGAGGCGGCGGCATGTTTCTCGTCCAGGGCAAAACCACCAAGCCCATGACCGAAGCGGTAGCAGGTGACATTGTCGCTCTGGCCAAAATGGAAGACCTGCATGTGGGTGATACGCTCGGCACCAGTTCCCATGTAGGCAAGATGCCTCATCCACATTTCCCCACGCCCATGTTCAGCCTCGCCGTGGAACCCAAGAACCGGGGCGACGAGCAGAAGATTTCCCAATCGCTGGCCAAGATGACCGAGGAAGACCCGACGTTCAAATCGCATCGCGATCCTGCCACGCATGAACTGGTGGTCAGTGGCATGAGTCCGCTGCATCTGGATGTGATTCAGCATCGGCTCAAGTCTCGGTTCAATCTCGAAATCATCACGCATGAGCCGAAGGTGGCCTACCGCGAAACCGTCACCCGCAATGGCGAGGGCAACCACAAGCACAAGAAACAATCTGGCGGACGCGGCCAGTTTGGCGAAGTGCACCTGCGCGTTTATCCCTTGCCACGAGAAATCACCTCGGAAGAGCAGTGCAAGAAGGAGTTCATGAACAAGGCTAAGTTTCCCCATTACCGGGAAGATCATAGCCGCTACGATCCTGCTCATAACTTTGCCTTCATCGATTCGATTGTGGGTGGCACCATTCCCAACCAGTTCTTGCCGGCTATCTACAAAGGCTGCCAGGAAGTGCTGGAACGTGGCGCCCTGGCAGGGAACCGCATGCAGGATATCGCGGTGGAAATCCATTTCGGCAAAGATCATCCGGTGGACAGTTCCGAAGCTGCCTTCAAGACAGCTGGCCGTATTGCCTTCAAGAATGGCATCCTGAATGCCCATGCGGTGTTGCTCGAACCGATTGTGAGCCTGGAAGTCACGGCGCCGAGCCGGTTTGTCGGCGCTATCCTGGGCGATCTGAACACCAAGCGAGCCCGTGTGGAAGATCAGGATACCTTACCTGGCGACCTGCAGGTCATTCGGGCGAAAGCACCGCTGGCGGAAGTGATGCGTTACGCTGCCCAACTGGGAAGTATCACACAGGGGCAGGGGTCGTACTCGATGGAGTTCAGCCATTACGACCAGGTGCCCGGCAACGTGCAGCAACAGATCGTCGCCAAGGCCGGCAAGATTCATCATGAGGATGATGAATAAAAATCATGCGGGTCGGGTGCCACGGTTTGCGTGTACTCACGCTAACCGTGCCAATTCACCGCACAGTTGCTTTTGCGGGCTTACTTTGATGTCACATCGCCTCCGACATCCGCGGATAGTCTTCACGAGCCCTATAGAGTGCTTGCCGGGCCATCACAAACCGGGGCATGCGGTAAAGGCTGGAGCGGATGCAACCTGCCAGCTCGGCAATCTGTTCATCTGACCAGTCGGGGTGATCTGCCAATGCAGCCAGGACCATCGCTTCCTTGCTGAGTCGTTGACGCTTACTGACTCGTTGCCGGGTGGGAAAAATCACGAGCGCTGGTTTGTTCTTCTCATCAGCCGGTTCTTCCAGCCAGTACATACCCTTGTCATCGGTACGCAGAATGCCATCCTGGCGGATGGCATGGCTGGCAAACGCATCGAGTTCCAGCGGCACCATGCGACTGCCTTGCCGATATTGTTCCACCAGATGCCTGATATGATGCGATTCATCATCAGAGAAAAGGTAATCGCGACCCCACGCTCGCAGATGCCTGCCACAGGGGCTTAAGCGCAAAGGCTGCAAGCGTTCGAGAATGCGCTGAATGTCGTTTTGCAAAAACGGATAATGACAGGCACAAAGCTTGGCGAGTTCAGTAGCCAATTGGTAGGCCCGGGCCTTATCGAGCATGGCGCCAGACCAGCGGCGAACTGCGGACATGGTAAACCTCGTGAGCAATGCCAGCCCCTTATATCCAAATCGATTGGACCTGGCGTGGGAAAGAAGACGCATCGTGCATATCCGGGAGTGTAGCAGATAGGTGTATACTTATATAGTGTACAGGGGAACATTTTCTTGGACGAACAGTAGGATTGAGTTGGATTGCATAAAGCCAGAATCAACTTACGACTTGCATGCTTGTCACGAAGGCTTGGTTTGTCGGAACCAGGGTGGATACCTTGAGATATTGAGCATCTTTTCTCAAAACGATTACAATGACTGCATCTTCTCCAGAGGGTTATCAAACTTCATTCACCCCAGAAGATATTTCGACCTTTGAAGAATAGTGAGGCAAGAACATGCATCATCTACTATTGATGTTCACGCTCATTTCTTTCATTGGACTGGTCATGAGCCTGACAAAGTATTGCTTTTTGCTGGTTGGTTGGGCCGATCCACTTGGTCCATTTTCACGCTGGTTATTTCCCTGGATGCTCGTTGGTGTCTGGATACCAGCAATATTAGCGATGGGATGGTTGACTAAAGAACAAAAAGGGAATTGGCAAGTTGCTCTACGCGGATGCCCAAGTTGGATGCGTTTGCTAATGTACCTGTTCTTTGGATATGCCATATTCAGTTATTTCTTCGTTAAGCCAATAGCGCCACAGCAAGGCCTGCCCCCCGGCGGGAGGCCGCCAGAAGCAGTGTTGGGGCATACGGGCATGATCATGGCATTTTTTGCAATTGCGACTTGCATTCATTACTCGGCATACCGGGTAATTTCAGTTTCAAGAAAAGAGATAGGTTCCGAGTAGTATTCTCTACATCTCTTTCATTACTCGTTCGAGGTTTTCCATCGCATCGTCGCGATACGAATCGCCTTCCGTGTACCAGAGAAACGCACTTTCAAATCGTTCTCGCAACAGGACAGGGTTCAAAGGTTGGCCGCGTATTTCCAGTTCATTCAACAGGTGCCTGATGTCTGCTTGATCCCACGTTCGGAATACTCTTATTTTGGAGATGATCAGATCATATGGATCAAGTCTCCATAGCCGGATAACTTTCCAGTTCCCCTTTATCTCTTCGCTTCTTCCCTGGTATCCGCTCGGAAGTGGTGGAAGGCTGGGGTTTACTGCGTCCAGGTACAATCCCAGTTCCCTGGCATTTCGGGTTTCCTTCCCAAATGCTGCCAGTGCGTTTTGCATCAACGGTGACTTCGGCAAGTCAACGACATCGAAATCCTTAGTGACGCGAAGAGACTCGTAGTGCATTACCAACACAGCCCCACCCAACTGGTATAGATCAAGATGATCACCTGGTTGAATCTGGCCTGCCAGATGATCATCGAGAGCCTGTAGAAAGTCACTGATTACTGCTTTCATTTCAGCCATATCGTCCTGCCTCTCCCAGTGCTTTTGCCCGCTCGATGAAACCTGACAGGGTTGTGGCGTAACTGATTTTCCAGCGCCGATGTACGGCAGGCAATGATGCCGGTTTCTCAGTCGGAAATCCCATGCCGTCCGTGTGCTTGCTGCGTTTGTCCCATGCCTGCTTCCTGATCCATTCAAGTACACTGTCGGATACAGGATCGACTTGATGAGGCAACTTCTCTCGGATGATGAACGCGATATCTATCAACCAGCCAAGACGCACTAGCGCACGCGCATCATACTTCCGGGCATATGCATAGAGCAACCACCGATCCCATTTCCGGTTTACCAGGATAAATGGAACAGCCTCCAGCACTCGTGGATCAACCTCATCGCCACGCAGGGACAAGATCAGAACTTCTTCTGGCGTGCGAAAGGCTCCCGGTACTTTCACTTTACTCGCCAGCAGATCAGATATACCCAACGCACGTAGTTCGAGAGCAATATCCTCTGGAGCATACCCTGGTTGTACTTTCCCGTTGATGAACCACTGTAAGGGAACATCGAGTCGTTCAGCGAAAGCTGCCAATTGATCCAGCGTTGGCTTTCGCTTGCCCAGTTCGATATGCGAAAGATAACTCTGCTTGATCCCACAGGCTTGAGCCAACGCACCTTGGCTTAATCCAAGCGCAATGCGTCGATTCTTGAGATGAACGCTCAGACTCTTCCATTCCACGCGAGTTCTTTGAATTGCAGCGAAAGCGAATCCTCCCCGATGATTATTACCAATGATAATAATATATTACTATTAGTATTACAATATTACTTATAGATATTTTACGTTGGATCTGAAACAAAAGCCTTTTGATCGGTAGGCTTATCAGAAGGGTTAATAATCGCCACATTGCTCCACCCCGCCTGCACCTGTAGAGTGAGGGAACATGGCAACGGAAGTGCATTCCAAGTCTGGTTTCTTCCTCTCCTTCGATGGTGTCGATGGTGCAGGCAAAAGTACGCAGATACAGTTGGTGACGCAATGGCTCCGTGAGCAGAATCATCGGGTGACGAACTGCCGCGATCCGGGGGGAACGCCGGGGGGTGATCGCATTCGGCATCTGCTACTGGATCGGAGCACCGGGCACCTGTCGCCTCTGACTGAAACGTTTCTCTACATGGCCAGCCGGTGCCAACTCGTGTCGGAAATCATCCGGCCTGCACTGGATCGTGGTGACATCGTGGTGTGTGATCGCTTTGTTCTCTCCACGGTGGTGTATCAGGGCTATGCGGGTGAACTCGATCCGGCTTTGTGTTGGGAACTGGGTCGTACAGCTACCAGTAACACGCTGCCTGATCTGACATTGATTTTCGACATGCCAGTGGATGCAGCCCTGGCTCGCAAGTCTGGCCCCGATGACAGGATGGAAGACAAGGGCAGGGCGTATCTCGAAAAAGTGCGTGCCGGGTTTCTCGAAGAAGCCCGTCTCGATCCGGAGCATCATCGCATCATCCAAGCGGATGCCAGTGTGGAAGCAGTACAGCAACAGATACGAAAGGAGATCAGCCATGCCCTGGGCCGGCATCTACGGACATGATGCACAGCGCGACGCTTTGCTGCGCGCTTATCAGCGCGATCGGCTCGGGCACAGCTACCTGTTCACCGGTCCGGAAGGCATTGGCAAGAAACGGTTTGCCCTCACCCTGGCTCAATCGCTGCTGTGCGAAAACCTGGCAAACAGGTTGCGAAATCCAGATGATCAGAACTACGCAACCATGGAACCGTGTGGCGAGTGCCCGGCATGTGTTCAGATTAAGGCAGACACCTATCCCGATCTGCATGTAACCGGCCTGCCGGAAGACAAGCAGGAATTCCCCATTGCGGTGATGCTGGAACTGATCCAGTCGCTGAGCTTGAAGCCCACGCGCGAAGGGAGCAGGCGTATTGCCATCATTGATGATGCGGATGTGTTCAACGAAGAGTCTGCCAACAGTTTTCTGAAGACACTGGAGGAGCCGCCGCCGGAGTCGTTGCTCATTCTGCTGGGCACCGCTCCTGAAAGGCAATTGCCTACGATTCTGTCGCGTTGCCAGGTGATCAGCTTTCAGCCACTTTCCGAGGCTGATTTCCAGGCAGCGGCTCAAGCTGCAGGGATTGTGGAGAAGCCAGCCGAGGCTCAGACACTTTATCGCTTGTCGCAGGGTTCCTTATCGAAAGCTCAACTGCTGAAAGATCCGGAGATGCAGGCGATCACGGGCGAGATTGCCAAGGCATTTCAGTCGCCCAAGTTTGCCAGCGTGGCCCTCGGAATCATGCTGGTGAAGTTTGCCGAGGGTTCCAAGGAAGGCGCTATTAAGAGGCAACGGGCCCACTTTGCCATCGAGTTCATTGTTCAACTGCTGCAAGCAGCATTGCTGCAGGCGGAAACCGGACAAGCCCAGACCGGCCCGCACCAGGCTGCGGTGCAACGTCTGGCGACACTCACCAACATCGAAGCGGTTCCGCAACTTATCGAAGCGTGTCTGGAAGCGGAATACCACATCGATCGCCGATTTCAGTTGGCGTTGCTGCTAGAAGCGTTCGCGGACAAGTTGGGGCGGTATATGCGGTAGGGATTGCATCTACACTTCGTCGGCTGATGATCAACTTCCATTATTTCTTCTGTTTTGATGCTTCAAGTACTGCTTCCGCGAGAAGCCAGTTCTGATGAAAGAGAGCCGCGGGAAGGTTGCCTTCTTTCAAGCACTGACGTATTTGGTTCTCACGCCAATGACGAGCAGCAGAAGAAGAAATCCCGAACAATTCAGGATATTTCTTTGTGAGACGACCATAAAGTGTTTGATATTCGACGCTTGTCAGAGTTTTTTTTCCACCAAGTCTATCAAGGCTATAACCAGAATAAAGAGTTGAAATGTCTATTGCATCAATCGGTAACACATACCAATGGGAAATATCCCAAACTCGTGCATGTAAAGTATAACTTGAAGTTACTAACGACTTTCCATCCGGACTAAAATCTGCATTCATTACTGCACCGGGGTGTTGGAGTGGTGGCGTTCGAGGGAAGCCAGTAGCCACATCCCAAACTCTAGCTGTCTTATCACTGCTTGCAGTAACAACAGACCGACCATCTGCACTAAAGTTAACATGATTTACATCATTTTCGTGTACCATGGGTGGAGTAAGTGGTAGACCTGTGGCATAATCCCATATTCGAGCAGTATGATCATCGCTTGCAGTAACAATAGACTTACCATCTGGACTAAACGCTACGACATTAACAGACTGTGCATGGAAAATTGGGGAATAAACAGGCTGACCCGTCGTTGCATCCCATACCTTCACACTTTTATCCGCGCTAGCGGTGGCAACAAATCGTCCATTCGGACTAAATACCGCATGCCGCACTTGACTGTCGTGTTTCAAAGGTGGTGTACTTGGTTTGCCAGTAGACGAATCCCAAATCTGCGCAGTCCAATCATCACTGCAAGAAATAATGCTACGGCTATCCGGACTTATTGATACGTGATTAACATAACCAGTACTAGCAAACTTCTTACCATGTTTTAATGGTTCGAAACGTGGCTGACCTGTGTAAGCGTCCCAGACTTGAACAGTTTCATCGCGGCTAGCAGTGACTACGAATCTACCATCTGGACTAAATGCTACGCTCCAAACCTCAAGTTTATGTTGTAACACCGGGGTACGCTGCTTTCCCGTAGCGGTATCCCATACTCGTCCTGTTTTATCAAGGCAAGCTGTAGCTATTGCACTTCCATCAGGGCTAAATGCAATTCGATAAACGCTACTATCATGCTGCAGAGGTGGGGTTAGTGCCTCACCAGAAATGGAATCCCATATCCGTGCTGTTTTATCATCACTTGCAGTAGCAATTTTCCGACCATCAGGGCTGAATATTGCATAGTGCACGTTATGATTGTGTCGCAAAAGCTTTGAACTTGACTGAAATGCACCGATGTCCCATGCTCGTACAACCATATCTTTGGTGGTGATGTCTGTGCGGAAACCATCATCATAATAATTCTTGTCGTCACTAATGGTGGTGATGGTTCGACCATTTGGACTGAATGTCGCACGTCGTACTGCACCTTCATGTCGTAATGGAGGGGAACGCAATTGCCCAGTTAATGCATCCCATACTCTAACAGTCTTGTCGCCACTTGAAGTGATCACGAGACGGCTATCAGGACTGATCGAAGCGTGTAAAACCTCTCTTTCGTGGCGTAGTGGTGGAGTTCGTGGTAGTCCTGTCGTTGCATCCCATATTCTAGCAGTCATATCATTACATGCAGTGACAAGTATGTTACAGTCAGGACTGAATGTTGCGCATTTTAACGGACCTCCATGTTTAAGTGGAGGAAAACGTGGCTGACCAGTTTTTGCATTCCATATCCGTGAAGTTTTATCATGGCTGGAAGTTACGATGGATTTGCCGTCTGCGCTGAATTCCGCATGAATTACCACACCATCATGTTGCATAGGAGGGGTACAAGGATCACCGTTGTTAATATCCCATATCCTTGCTGTATTATCATAGCTGGCTGTTACGACGGTTTTGTTGTCGGGACTGAAGGCTGCATGATAAACATCTCTTTCGTGGCGTAGTGGTGGAGTTCGTGGTAGTCCTGTCGTTGCATCCCAGACCTGTGCCGTATTATTTGAACTGGCGGTTACAAGCAATTTACCGTCAGGGCTGAATGCTGCATACCACACATGCCTATCTTCTTTGATTGGCTTAAAGCGTAATTTACCAGTGTCTGCATCTACAATGCGGACCTCTGAGTCTTTCCGAATTAATCGCCAACGACCATCTGGACTGAGTTCGTTCAGGGCAGGCAACTGTTCAATAGCAGCATTTGATAAATGCAATCGCATCCCAGAATGCCGTAAATAGTCTCCCAATCTTTGTAAGTATGGAGCTGCACGGTCTGCTGTCAGTCCTCGTTCTTGTATTAAGGGGCGTGTAAACCAGGGTAGGGCTGCTCCAGGATCTCCGCCATCAGCAATGCGTATGCCCTCTTGGATCGACATGCGGTCAAGGTGACTAAGAGCCTCTTCTGCTTTTTCATTAGCACGTTGAGCCTGCCAGAGTGCCAGTCCCGTGCCCACCAACAAAGCTGCTGCTATTGACATAGAAGAAATCGTGAGAATGCGATGTCGTTTGATCCATTTAATCGCCCGTTCTACACTACTAACCGGTCGAGCGGCAATCGGCTCCCCACGTAAATACCTCCCCAAGTCATCCGCCAACTCTTTCGCACTCCCATACCTCTTCCCCGGCTCTTTCTGCAAACACTTGTGGCAAATCGTTTCCAGATCGATGGGAGTCTTGGCTTGCAGTTGTCGGATGCTGACAGGTTCATCACTGAGCACCTGCAAAATGGTATCCAGCGGGGTGGCGGCTTTGAAGGGTGGGCGGCCTACCAGGCATTCATACAGAATCGCACCGAGAGCATAGATGTCGGTTGCCGGGCCAACGTCTTTTTTGCCTTCAGCTTGCTCAGGCGACATGTAGCTGGGTGTGCCCATGACCTTGCCGGTGGCGGTCAGGTTGCTGCCGCCTGTTTTCGCCAGGCCAAAATCGGTGATCTTCGGTTCGCCCGCCGGAGTAAGCAGAATGTTAGCGGGTTTCAAATCGCGGTGGACGATGCCCAGGTCGTGGGCAGCTTGCAAAGCCTCGGCCAGCTTTTTGACAAGTGCTGCTGCTTCGTTCGGCGGTAAGGGCGATCCAGCCAGTTTCTTATCCAGAGTGCCATCCGGCAGATACTCCATGGCGAAGTAGGGATGTTCGCCATGCGTGCCAAAATCGTAAATCTGCACGATGCCCGGATGATGCAATTTTGCAATGGTCTCAGCTTCGGCAAGGAACCGCAATCGTTCATCGGAACTGGCATGTTCGCCGGAGAGTATCATCTTGAGGGCAACAGGCCTGTTGAGAAGCACCTGCACAGCACGGTACACCACTCCCATGCCACCGCGACCCAGCACAGCTTCTGTTCGATAGTTGGGGATGTTGGGTAATGCGATGGGTTCGTCTGCATCGTTGCCATAGAGGGTCATCACGGAAGTGGGATTCTTCGTAAATGACCTCGTAACGTCTGTATTCTGGATGGTCTTGCGCCTGGCGAGTTGCGTTTTGACTTCCTCCAGCAACTCGGGATGGTCCTGGCAAAGTACTTCGGGGGTGATGTGATTGCCACGTTCCAACTCTGTTTCCCAAAGAGCAATGAGGGAGAGAACTTGAGAGTGGTGATTCGACGACATGAAGACTGCTCACTGCTGAAGGAGTTTATTGAGGCTTTTGTTCCACATCTTTTACAGCACGACGGATAATAGTGCTTTTCAGGTTTTCCCAGAAGCGCCTGGGAAGGCTGTCAGGAGGTGCTTCTTTTCGAGTGATGACAAAACGATTTTTGCAGTAAGCGCATTTCACGGTGACGCCGACAGGAACGGAATCAGGCACGTTGAGAACTTTCATGCATTGGGTACAGCAAACCGTTGATTTCATGGCTTGTTCCTGATGTAACTGTTTGCGAGCGATATCCATTTTTTGATGGTGCTACACACTGGTAAGCACTAATTGGTAAATACTAAACCAGAAAATACGTAAAGTCACGCATTAAAGACAAAGTGCTAATTCAACATATCCAACGTGATCAAGCAGCTACTTGCTACGTTGTATTGCCACGTAAATACGTCCATCATCGATCAATGCATACTCAGGTTCCAGCAGTGGGCCAGTGTGCTGGCTTTCTGCGATGAGTTCAACCGCACCACGGTCGCGTAAGAGCAATAGCCCGTGCTGAAAATCAGGTATGGTGAGTTCGCGGAAGCCTGCCGTTTCCAGTGCATGAAATACTGCAGGCAACTCGATGGGTTCGGCTTGCTTTTCCAATAACAACAGCACTTCGACCTGCCAAGGTTCCAGGGCCTCGGTGAGCGTGGGCAGTTTGCCTTGCTCCAGTCGTCTGAGCACGGCTTCGGTGCGGGTGATCAATGCGGTGAGAGTGGCTCCCTGCTGCTCCAGGAAATTCAATGAGCGTAGTCGAAAGGAGGCAAACTGAGCATCGATCTCAGCAAGCCAGCGAGGCATTGATTGCTGATGATTCCGCAGGAGAGACAACAATTCTTCCAGAGTAGGGCGTGGGTCGAGATGTTCACGGAGAAACGCTTCGCCTCGCGAAGTGAGCCTGACGGTTTCAGCTTTGTTTTCGGTGCGGAGCAGTTCCAGGTAGCCTGCCTGCAGGGCGTATTGTGCCGCCTCACCAGCAGGGCCAGTGCGAGCGCTGAACAGCCCGGGATTCTTGCCCACCTTGTAGAGGGCAATGCCTTCAGGATGTTGCGATGCTTCCTTGCAGGCTGCAATCAGTAGTTCGATCCATCGTTCCATGCACACATCATGCCCCAGACCGCCAGTCCGTCAAGAGGAATACGCGTAGCAGATACAGGCACGGGTGCCCTAGTCTGGTCGTACTCGACCTGACTAGGACGGAACTTTGAAGGTTCATGCTATCCTTTGCTGATCTCCCGGCAAACGAAGCGTCACAGGAAATCCCATGGCAACTCTCTACCGCGTTTAACCTGTGGACAGATGCCAAGATCTGGGACAAGATAGACTATTGCCACGAGAATCCCATTCGCCGCAAGCTCGTCATTCGACCGGAAGATTGGGAATGGTCTAGCTATCGGGATTACCGTGCAGCACAGTCTGTGGGAAGAGAGGCAATCGATTGAAAGACGCTTCCCGATGATATCCGCAGGGAGTACCACTAGACAGACTTCACAAGGTCACACCCTAGTCAGGTCGAATACGACCAGACTAGGGCACCCAATCTCGGCAGACAATGGCACCCGTGCTACATCCTCGAAGACCGGTGGCATTGCAATTGGGGTCAGACTGCACTAAACATCACTCTGGAAACATTTGAAGATTCCAAGGCTTGCTTAATGACATCGGATACTATAACCGCAACTACCCAACCTTTGGGACGAAAAATATGATGCCCCGATACGCGATCCGGGTCGATTATTATTTTGGTAATCATTTCAGGAGAGCCAGCCAGGTCGGGACGAACTTCATTGCCTTCTTCATACCATTGAATCTCAGATTTTTGCGTATCAATGCAGTCAATACACGAAATTGCGTTAATGATCTCGAATTCGTCAGTCTGCGATTCAATTTGAGTCGGAATTCTCTGAACATCAGCATCCGCTATCGATGCTAATAGAGTTGCAGTTTTGATTGTAGCAACCGGCATGTCAAACGCAGCAAAGGTCAAATCCAATGGTTTCCCGACTCTACTTAGGGTTACCTTCAGTGGTTGGCTGACTTCGATAGTCCGGTATTCATGTGCTAACGAGACCCTAAGGGGTGGTCCAATTTCAATGGGTCTTCCATAACTAAAGTATCGAGAATCCAATTCGATACCCGCACCATCATAGAGCCCGTTCAGGTACCATCTACCCTTTACGAAAACATCGTCTTCCATTCTGAAGTATCTACTCATTGTTTTTCTCTTCGCATATTCCTCATCCACCAGTTGCCAAACCAGTATCCCCATAACTCACGATTAGATTTGCCTCAATTTTGAACTCCGACGTTTTCTTTAATCGGGATCAGATCTAACCCCTTCAGGTTTGCATTTGACAGAGCCTTCGCCGCCACTTCACCACAGATCAAAATTGGGTGTTTTTGGTCGCCACTGCCGAATTCCAGATCAGTACGAACAAACTCACGCCCATCAATTTCAGTTCCTGCCTTGAGAAAGACAGGCGTTGCCCCAACAACCGATTCATAGCGTCCGCATTGATTGCAGGGTTGAATAAATCGGGTCTTTCGTCGCTCAGCGTCGAATTCCACGGTCTTCGAAGCTTGAACGGCAAAAAAATCAGCATCATTTGACAGTTGCCGGAATACCAGACCCGAGAGATTATTATCGCTGCAGGCCGATTTGAACTTTTGAGAGATTATTAACACTCCGTCATAGGTAATGGAGATGTCGTATTTGCGTTTCTTAATGACGAGACCCAAAAGAGGTTCTTCCCATTTCGAGGTAAGCTCTCCACATATTTCACAGCGATGAATTCCAGGATGGCTTGCTCCCGAAACGTCAGGGACCAGTTCTTGATGAGTTCGCTGATTCTCTGTCAAGGGTGGATAGTCACGGAAAGCGTAAGTGTCGTTATACTGTAGCGAAGTACGGAAAATTCCCAATGCTGATACTCCTATTTCAAGTGCGGGTGCTGTTTGAAGAAATCACGTGCAGCATCAGGGTACTTACCCATAAACTTTTTGTAGAATTCTGCTAGTGCGTTTAGCAGTTCTTGGCGAGTAAAATTCTGTTGAATATCGGCACGGGTGCCCTAGTCTGGTCGTACTCGACCTGACTAGGACGGAACTTGGAAGGTTCATGCTATCCTTTGCTGATCTCCCGGCAAACGAAGCGTCACAGGAAATCCCATGGCAACTCTCTACCGCGTTTAACCTGTGGACAGATGCCAAGATCTGGGACAAGATAGACTATTGCACGGGTGCCCTAGTCTGGTCGTACTCGACCTGACTAGGACGGAACTTTGAAGGTTCATGCTATCCTTTGCTGATCTCCCGGCAAACGAAACGTCACAGGAAATCCCATGGCAACTCCGCATCGTCGTCGGCTCAAACACTACAACGACGATGGGCACCCAATTTCGGCAGATAATGGCACCCGTGCGATGGTGACGGGCATGGGGAGGTCGTTGCGGAGATCACTGGCGGATTGCTTCTGCCCGATCTCAAATCAACCCGATTTTCGCCGTTCCGAAGCCCAAAAACACCTGTTTTTGGCTGTTTTTTTATGAATATTGTTGACAACACGCTTTCGGAGTCCTAGCGTGTTGACTGTCGAAAGGATTTTTCTGTCTGTAACACCTGAGAGGATTAGAGATGGCCGCAGCAAAAGTGAAAGCAACCTCCAAGTCGAACATGATCAAGAACCTGGCTGAGACCACGGGCGTCAGCAAGAAGGATGTCACCGCAGTGCTCGACGCACTGGGCAACCACATCCGTGAAGACCTCGCCAAGAAGGGCGTAGGCGTTTTCACGCTCCCCGGTCTGGTCAAGTTCAAACTCGATATCAAGAAGGCTGTTCCTGCTGGTGAACGCAAGGACCCGTTCTCAGGTCAGATGAAGTTCTATCCTGCCAAGCCTGCCAAGAAAGTGGTCAAGGCACGCCCTGTCAAGGCACTCAAGGATTTCGCAGCCAGCGTGAAGTAAGGCTCTCTGCGTTCATGTCATCAGCACCGGGAACACGTTCTCGGTGCTGTTTTGTTAAAGGTGTGCCGTGCGAAAAGTGCTAGTTACCGGCGGAGCTGGATTTATCGGTTCCCATCTGACAGAAGGCCTGCTCCAGGCAGGCAATGATGTTGTCGTGCTGGATGATCTTAGCACCGGCAGGGAATCCAACCTGGCTGCTGTCCGTGACCGGATTACGCTGGT
Organism: Planctomycetia bacterium; assembly: GCA_016795155.1. Taxonomy (NCBI): domain Bacteria; kingdom Pseudomonadati; phylum Planctomycetota; class Planctomycetia; species Planctomycetia bacterium. The sequence continues at coordinate 60,013 of JAEUIE010000010.1, forward strand.
CAAGGGTAGCATTACTGACCGGCAGACTGTAGATCAGGCAGTGCGTGGTGTGGAAGTTGTCTTTCACCTGGCTGCTTTGCCTTCCGTGCAGCGGAGCGTGGAAGCCCCACTGTTGTCTCACGAAGCCTGTGCAAGCGGCACACTGAATGTGCTGGAAGCAGCTCGTTTAGCTGGAGCCCGTCGCGTGGTGTATGCTGCCAGCAGCAGTGCCTATGGCGATACTCCCGGTGCCTTGCGTCATGAGACGGATGCCATTGCTCCACTATCCCCCTATGCAGCAGCCAAGCTGGCGGGGGAACACTACTGCAAGGCATTCACTGCCAGTTATGGATTTGAAACAGTCCGACTTCGCTTCTTCAACATCTTTGGCCCCAGGCAGGATCCCAAGAATCCCTACACCGGCGTGATTGCGTTATTCATCGATGCCATGAGCCAGGGCAAGCAGCCCATCATCTTTGGTGATGGTTTGCAATCAAGGGATTTTACTTACGTACTGAATGCCACGCAGGCGGTCATGAAGGCGGCTGATGCTCCACGAGCTGTAGGCAAAGTCTACAACATCGGTGTGGGTGGTAACGTCACGTTGTTGGATTTGATAGCAGGGCTCAATGAACTTCTGGGCAAGAAGCTGGAACCTGTCTTCAAGGAAGCACGTGCCGGCGATGTGCGTCACTCACAGGCCGATATTACTGCAGCACGAGCTGACCTGGGATATGAGCCGACCTATTCCTTTATGCAGGGGTTGAAAGCGACATTGGAGGCTTATCAGGCAGGGATATAATGTGATACTTCGCTCTTGTGCAGATTGTGTGGGAAGCCGGACTTGAGTATTGATTCCAGTCGATTGATCCATCATCGCCACTTTCGTTCGGAACACCTGGGGAACGAGCGTCAGGTTTCGGTCTATTTGCCTCCTGATTATCATCTACAGCATGCAACGCGTTATCCGGTCGTTTATCTGCATGATGGGCAGAATGTTTTTGAACATCATACCTCGGCATTCGGCATAGCCTGGGATGCCGCCAGCACCGCTGATCACCTGACCGAACAGGGGAGACTCCAGCCGATTATTCAGGTTGCGGTGCACAATACCTCGGATCGTCTGCTGGAATACGCTCCGTTTCCCGATCCTAATGTCAATGTGAACGAAGGCCGCAATCACGCTTATGGCCAGTTCTTGCTGGATGAAGTAAAACCGTTTATTGATCTGCATTACCGGACGCATAGTGGTCGAGAGCATACTGCCATTGTCGGTTCCTCCATGGGGGCACTGTCCACCTTGTCCCTGGCCTGGAAAAGGCACCGGGATTTCAGCCTGTGTGGCATTCTGTCTCCATCGCTGTGGTGGGCTCGCAACCGCATTTTGCGAGAGCTGGAAACGGTAGAATCATATCCCTGGCTGCGCACCATGAAATTCTGGCTCGATATGGGCAACAAGGAAGGTGGAGCGCGGGCAGTGGTGCCTCCGGCCTTGCAGCGTACCCGGCGGCTGGTGGAACTTTTTGACCAGGCAGGGCTTCTTCCCGGCTTCGACTATTACTACTGGGAAGTGGCAGGGGGTGAGCATAATGAAGCTCACTGGGCAGCACGATACGACAAAGTTCTACTGTTTTTCTTCGGTAAGCATAGTTATGAGAATGGTGCAATAACTCTGTAGAAAAGAGTCAGTCTCATCTTCGTGAAAACTTCTTTTATTGCGTTGCAATCTCAAGTTGGGTTTTTTATCATTGCCCACTCACATTTCTTTCACCCTGTCAGGAACTCCTCATGTTGCAGTTGGTTAGTCTCTGTTTTCTGCTATGTCTGATGCCTCAAACTGGACATGCCGATCCTCGCGATGATCGCATTAAAGAATTTCTCAAACGATCCAACGTAGAAGCCTGGGAACAATATCTGTGGAACAATCCTCAGCGTAATGTGACGTTAAACGATATCATGCTGATCTACAAGAAACAGTATGGTCTGGATGTTGCCATCAATTACCGTGCATTTGGTAACGAAAAGAAACATGTGCTTCTTGATCGATCGGTGAAGAAAATTGCCAGCCGCGACGAGTTTATTCCCCGTGGGCTGGCGCTGCAGTTTTATCTGGATAGTTTGAACAACGGTGATCTGACTTACCATGTTCAGAATGGAACCATCTGGATCGTGCCAGGCAAAGGCACTCTTTCCGATGAATCGAAGAACAGTGAACTGAGTGAGACGCTCCGCAAGACGAAGCCATCCTACGATGACAAGTTGAACCTGGAAGCATCCAATCGTTCCCGCGTGCCGCCCACGGACCTACTGAAGGCCATCCAATTTTTTGCTGATGAAAGTCAGGGCAACTTCCGCTTTTTCGTTCGCGAACGCGGAATGCCCCGCAACCTGATGCATACCCAGATCAAAGTGCCAGCCTTTGCTGATCTTTCTTACGATGCCATCCTGAAAAATATCCTCGATCAGGTAAATGCGAGCTATATTATTCATGACAATGCAGTGATCATTGTGCCCGGCAAGAATGGTTCACGATAAGACTGATGCCAAAGCCGTATTGACCTTACCAGCCCATCATGAGGCCAGCCTTTCAGGCTGGCCTCGTTTTACACCTGCCGAAGCGCTGGGCCCTCTGGTGCAGGAACAGGTGATTCTGGGTGAACACACTTTTTCGATGTGGAGACCTGCTGAGCCTGACCGCTTGCTGGAACACCCGGCAACAGTTGCAGCGTTTGCCCAGGACGAATACATGCCCTACTGGTGCGATCTGTGGCCAGCCTCACGCATGCTGGCCAAGGCATTGTTACAGCAGGTATTGCCCGCCCATCAGAGCGTACTGGAACTCGGCTGCGGTCTGGGCATGGCGGGGATTGCAGCCCTCGCACGAGGCTGTCACGTTGTCTTCAGCGATTACGATGCCACGGCGTTACGTTTTGCAGCGGCCAATGCACTGCATCATCAGTTCGACCAGTTTGAGTTACTGCCTTTGAACTGGTGTCAGCCGCCTCAACGTACTTTCGATTGGATTATTGCTGCTGATCTGCTCTATGAAGTGCGCAGTGTCGTTCCCGTGGCAGAGTGCCTGGCGAAAATGCTGGCGCCACACGGCGTGGTATGGATTACCGATCAGGATCGCAGCCCGGCACCCGTCTGGAAACAGGCCTTGCAGGAACGGGGCTGGAGCTATCAGATGATACCGATGCATGCTGGCCAGCCGGCTGGGCCAGGGCAGGTAGCACGACGGGTGAAAGGCACACTCTATCAGATTCAGCGGACGGCACAGGCCTGACTGGCGAAGAACCGCTGTAGAGACAATTTGTTGGAGACATCCAGCAATTGCACGGTGCGAGCCAGATTATGCTGCAGGGTTTGAGCCAGTGGGCTGGCATACGGAGCGATCAGGATGATGGTGCCAGGGTCTTGCGACTGATTCTGCAACAATCGCATCAGCGGGGCAGCGTCGGGTGATGGAACAGCAGTAACCTGGGCCAGTCTCTCCATGACGGGAGTCAGTTGCTTGAGTGTTGGCCCGCTTTCCAGCAGGACGGGAAGCGAACTTGCTCCATCTACAATTCCGAGAGATATTGTTGATCCCAGCTTGCGTGTCCAGGTGTGGCACAAGGTGCAAGCCAGACTGACGGCTTGTTCGATATGGTTCAGAGGATCAACGCATGCCTTGAGTTTCTCTTCCCGTTTCAGTTCCGAGGGCAATGGATTTTTTGACTGGAGTTGTGCCTGCCGCAGGGGTAATTCCAGTACCAGCTCATTCCAGTTTTTGCGTAAGGTTTCTTCGGTATCAGGCAGCCAGGCTTCAAGGATAATGGTGATATGTTGTTCGGGTGGTTCTTCAAATTCCCGAACCATGGGTGTGCCCACGCGAGCAGTGGTACGCCAGTGAATCCAGCGGGCACTGTCTCCTGGACGATAGGAACGTATGCCGTAGAAATCAGCAGGCGCTGCGGTGCGGCGGGAGCGGGCACGGGTCTGCAGTGCTGCTGCACGCCGGCTGGCCCGCAGCCATTTCTGGAACTGCTGATGATCCAGCTGTCCCAGGAGCGGAAGAACGAGTGTTTCGCGTTCAACGGTGGGGCAAATGATAGATCGTCGGCAAAGACCAAAGGGATAACCCGTTGCAACTCGAAGCGGTTTCCACTCGTACCAGCCTCGTCGCAAGGGCACGATCTGCCTGGTTAATTCCAGGGTTTGATGGGGATCGAGATGGCTTAAGCCAATAACATTCTGGTGCCCGCTGCCTTCATCGAGCAGATGCAGGCCTGAAACGCGGGATAGTCCGTGGTTTTCAATTTCCAGACTGGAAACAACAGGTGTTCCGACATGTGCGGTGCCGACAAAGCGTCTGCGGGCTTTCAACTGCTTCAACCGGCGCTTGCTGAAGACCGTTACCAGCATGTTCAGCAGCCACATGGAGAGCAAAAACGTAGCAACGAATGTGACGAGATTGAAGCCACGTACCAGACCCTGCACCATGATGATAAAGCTGAGGACAAACCAGAGCGATCCCTCGGCCGAAGGGGCCCAGGCATGGCCAAGAAGCCAGTTGTCCCAGTTCTTCCAGGCGATACCGAGCTTATCTATCTGTGACGTGCGTTGAGACACAGGTTACCGTGGTTGGATGGTGGTTTCACTAAATAGGGACAGGAATTTTCTGCAGAATGCCAGCAATGGCTTCATCGCCTGCATCCACCAGGCCTGAGGATGCCACCTTGGGAACAATGCGATGTCCGAGGACACAGACTGCTGTCTTCTTGACATCGTCGGGAGTGACAAAGTCGCGGCCTTCCATCAAAGCGTGAGCCTGGGAAATGCGATAATGTGTCAAAGCACCGCGTGTGCTTACTCCCAGATGAATATCATCGCGGGCACGGGTGGCTTCGGTAATGGCGAGCAGATAATCGGCAATGGCGTCATCGACGCGGACTTCCCGCACCTTTTTCTGCAGTGCAATTACATCGGTCTTTTCCAGGACCGGCCCGACTCGATCAGCAGGATCGCCTTCGCGGTGCTGAGTCAGAATGGCACGTTCAATTTCTCGTGGCGGATAACCCAGCCTGATGCGGACAGCGAAACGATCCAACTGGTTTTCAGGCAGGGCATAGGTACCCTCAAACTCGTAAGGATTCTGCGTGGCAATCACAATAAATGGCATATCGAGTTGACGGGTTTCGCCATCCACACTGACCGCACCATCGCCCATGGCTTCCAGCAAGGCACTCTGGGTTCTAGGCGTGGCACGGTTGATTTCATCTGCCAGCACCATATTGGCAAAGATAGGCCCGGGGCGGAACTGGAATTCACCCGTAGGCTGGTGAAAGACGCCGGCGCCGGTCAAGTCGCTGGGCAGTAGATCGGGTGTGAACTGCACCCGATGGAAACTGCAGCGTAAGCTCTTGGCGAGCACACGGGCCAGCAGCGTTTTGCCGATGCCCGGCACATCCTCAACCAGGATGTGGCCTTCGGCCAAGATGCTCACCAGCGCCATGCGCACGGAATCGGTTTTGCCCAGAAAAAACGTACCAATATGCTGGGCAAGTTTGTTCAACTGCGAAATATCAGGCATACTACTACTCGTAACAGATGGGACGGAAAAGATATGAATGAAGGATCATTGTAATCAGACTTGCCCCAGTTGCCAGCAGTAAATTGCAGACATAGTCATATACAACTTATTAAGCATTCAAACACGTCCTTCACCACCCGTTGCGGAGAAGTCAGCAGGTTTCACTTGGTCCTGTTCTCGCTTCGATTTTAACCGTAAACTGTGTTTCCATATCAGTGATCGCAAGGTAACGTAGATTAAAACAGCAAAGGCAGAAACCAGAAAACCAAGTATCGTCCATAATGCTGGAGATAATGAGACTCCTTGTTCTTTTAGATTACTTGCATCGCGACATAGACATATTGCACACACCACTCCACAGACAAAAGCATATAGTCGACTGATGTTGGCCCAGTTCTCCAGAAAGGCAATGAGAATTCCTCCAATCATGATGATTGCGACAAGGGATAGCAACGATGCCGTTGAAAGAAGGAATTCTGATTTGTTTTCACTTCCGTTACTAGTTGAAGCACCATTATCATGTCCTCCCATAGGCTGAATAAGCCTATCCATTGCCGATAGACTCAGTTCCTTACCGCAATCACAAAAGCAATTAGTTCCAGCCTGAGTTTCATCGAAAGTTTGAGTTCGACCACAGGGACATGAAACCTGAAAGATAAGTTTTTTTGATTCATCGGAAATTGGCGAAGCTGCGTTACTTAAATTACCCTGCTTCTTTTTCATATGTTCTGGGAGTTTCATCTGAATTGTCCTTTAGCATTGAAGACAAGTCACTTTGCATAAAACCATAATTTTTTCGAAATGCAAGAATTAATCATGATTTTAGATTACTGTCTGTGGTTGTTCGAACTGTTTTCTATGACAGAGACTTGGCACCTTGCTTTCCTGCCTGGGCTAAGCAGGCGACATGCAATGTAGTTTGAACAAAAAGTCAGATTGATTCGGGCGTAGCTAATGAAATGATGAAATCATCTGGCAATGGATTGGCAATTCTCCGAAGATATCTCTCCCGCCGATGGTTGGAGTGTGCTGATGTCTCTCTCGTCCCGCCGTTCGTTTCTGACTGCCTCGCTGGCTGGTGTTGCTGCCTCAGCTTGGGCACAAGGCCGCCGGGTGTATCCCGAAGATCCCCCTTTTCAGCCTGCTACGATCTTCCTCACCTGGCATCGCGACCCTACCACCACCATGGTGGTTCAGTGGATAGGCACCCAGGGGGAAACCAGCGATTATCGCATTTTCTACCGTCCGGTACTCACCCACGGCGCGGTGGCCCAGTGGACTTCTTCCGCAGGCACACCCGGCGGGTTTGGCAGCCTGATCAGTTCTCTGACCGATTGGCGAATTCAGATGCCAGTCAGCAAACCGTACCCGAAAACTGATTTCAAAGTCTTTCGCGCGGAGCTGACTGGCTTGCACCCAGGCACCAATTACGAATTCCGGCTGGGCAAATCGTCGCCCATGTATCGCTTCCGCACCATGCCACGCAAGGCAACCGATGGCTTCATGTTTGTTTCCGGTGGCGACTGTGGCGTCAATCAGCATGCCGTCGAAAACAACCAGCAGGCAGCCCGTCTTTCACCCCAGTTTGTCATCATTGGTGGCGATCTGGGGTACGACAATGGCCGATCGGTTGAAGTCAGCCTGGCGTTTATCCGTAACTACAGCAAACACATGATTGATACAGAAGGCAGACTGATTCCCCTGGTGCCTTGCATCGGCAACCATGAGGTGGATGGCGGGTACGGCAAGCCACGCACCAAGGCTCCATTCTTCTTTGCCCTCTTCGATGGCCTGTTCCCCGAGACCAGTTACAACACACTCGACTTTGGTGATTACCTCAGCCTGGTTTTGCTCGATACCGGACACGTTTCCCCCATCGGTGGTGAACAGGCAGATTGGCTGGAGAAAACACTCAAGGCACGCAAAGACCATCCCAACGTGCTGGCAGTCAATCATGTGCCGGCTTACCCCTCGTTCCGCAACCCCACGAGTACCGTGCCAGGCAAAGCAGGTACTGGTGAAGAGAACCGCAAGTACTGGGTGCCTCTTTTTGATAAGTACCGCGTGCCAGTGGTGCTGGAGCATCACGACCATACTTTCAAACGCACCAAACCTTTGCTCGATCATCGGGCTGATGACAATGGCGTACTCTACCTGGGCGATGGTTCCTGGGGCCGCTTGCGTGCCGCCAAGTCTCCTGATGAACTCAGCTACCTGGCGAAGTCGAGCAGTGATTTTCATCTATCCCTGCATCGCCTGCAGGGGGAGGAACGGTTCCACCTGGCGATGGATTCCCAGGGCCGAGTCATGGATGTTTGCCGAAGTGCTCAGCGAAAAACAGGGATTATCCGTACGACGGAAGGATGAGAAGCATACTAGGTCTCCCCCTTCACAAGGGGGAACTGGAGGGGGTTAGATTTTCGTGACCTTGAACCCCACACGACCTCCCCTTGGTAAGGGAAGGAGAAAAATCAAAAATAAATTTTGCGGATGTTGTCGAAATCACTCCACCTCATTCGATGCGTTGGTAGAAACAGCAATTCCTTACCCGGAGCATACCCATGCGAGTTATGGTGATAGTCAAAGCGACCCCCGAATCGGAAGCAGGCATCATGCCCGGCGAACAGCTACTTACCGATATGGGCAAGTTCAATGAAGAGCTTGTCAAAGCAGGCATCATGTTGGCAGGTGATGGGCTGCATCCCACATCGAAAGCCAAGCGAGTGCATTTCAAGGGTAAAGATCGTACCGTCACCGATGGTCCTTTCGCTGAAACCCGTGAACTCATTGCCGGCTACTGGATCTGGCAAGTCAAGTCGATGGAAGAGGCAGTGGAATGGGTGAAACGTTGCCCCAACCCCATGATGTCAGAATCGGACATCGATATTCGCCCGATCTTCGAGATGGAAGATTTTGCGGATGTGATGACACCGGAACTGATGGAAAAGGAACGTAAACTGGCAGCAGAAATCGAAGCTCGCCAGAAAAAGTAAGAGTGAATGAACCGGGCGGACCGATCTGCCTGTTCCTGAACTTGGCGACAAGTGGTTCCGACATGGCTACTCTAAACAGTAGTCATGTTACCAACACCAACCCATCGCACGATTGATGCTCTCTGGCGAATGGAATCAGGTCGCATCATTGCCGGGGTCGCCCGGCTGGTGCGTGACGTTGGCCTCGCCGAAGAGCTTGCCCACGACGCCCTGGTAGCGGCACTGGAACAATGGCCAACACAAGGTGTGCCTGAACAGCCTGGCGCCTGGCTGATGACCACTGCAAGACGTCGTGCCATTGACTGGCTACGCCGCCGGAAATTGCAACAACGCAAACACGAAGAACTGAGCTATCACTGGGATGAAGCAGATGCTGATACAGAAAACATCTCAGATGAGACGATTGAAGACAGTTTGCTCAGGCTTATTTTCACCACTTGCCATCCGGCACTGCCAACCGATAGCCGGGTGGCATTAACGCTGAAACTGCTGGCAGGTTTGACCACTGGAGAAATTGCCCGGGCTTTTCTCAGCACCGAACCAACCATTGCTCAACGCATCGTTCGGGCCAAGCGGACCCTTGCTGATGAGAACATTCCCTTTGAAGTGCCTCAAGGCGAAGAGCAGCACGAACGGTTGGCTTCCGTGCTGGAAGTCATTTATCTGCTGTTCAATGAAGGCTATGCAGCAACCACGGGAGACGATCTGATCCGTCCCGCGTTGTGCGAGGAAGCACAGAGACTGGGGCGCATCCTGGCGGAACTCATGCCCCGTGAAGCGGAAGTGCAAGGGCTGATCGCTCTTCTGGAACTGCAGGCATCGCGATTGAAGACACGCACCAATGCACAAGGCGAGCCGGTACTACTGATGGATCAGAACCGTGCCCGGTGGGATCAGTTGCTCATTCGTCGTGGCCTGGAGGCTTTGGCGAGAGGGAAAGCATTGCAGCAGTCGCCAGGTATCTATCTGCTGCAAGCCGAGATCGCTGCCTGCCATGCCCGTGCCCGCACACCGGGGGAGACGGACTGGAAACAGATCGCAGCATATTACGACATATTGCTGGAAGTGTATCCATCGCCCATCGTTGCCCTCAATCGAGCAGTGGCCATCGGTATGGCATACGGCCCGCAGGTGGCGTTGCCTCTGGTAGAGGAGTTAGAGAAAGAACCGTTGCTGGCTGGTTTTCATTTAGTGGCCAGCGTCCGAGGCGACCTGCTCGAAAAGCTGCATCGCTTTCCGGAAGCGTCGCTAGCCTATGAGCAGGCGGCCAGCCAGACCCGCAATGAAAAAGAGAGGCAACAACTCCTGCAACGAGCCAAAACCTGTACAAACCGTTTTAATGCTAGTACCGATCAGAAAATATCCTAAAATGATTGACAGAACGTCATCATCGCCTACAATTGAAATTATTAACTTTATTTCAATCGTCATATGAACCACGACGTTGACCTCTACTGGATCAAAGAACCGGCACAGATCAAGGCGCTGACGTCGCCCATGCGCCAGGAAATTGTCGACGCTGTAGCAGCCCTCGGGCCTTGTTCCATGACCGAACTGGCTGAACATCTCGGCCGGGCAGCTGATTCCCTCTACTTCCATGTCCGCAAGCTCGTCAAAGTCAAGCTGCTTCGTGAAGTGGAAAAGCGGAAAGAAGGCCGACACGTCTGGGCCATCTATGCCTTGCCAGCCAGGCAGGTGCGTATGGTCTATTCGCCAGCCATGCTCAAAACCATTCGCAAAGTGGTGGCAGGTGCCATGCGGCTGAGCCTGCGCGAATTCAACCAGGCCCTGCTGCAGAAAAACGGCTCCTTCACCGGGCCTCATCGCAATCTCTGGGGAGGCCGCATGAAAGGCTGGCTCACCCCGGAAGACCTCGTGGAGGTCAACCAGATCATCGAGAGGCTGCTCTTCCTTATGCAGAAACAAGGCCCCGGGCCAGGCCGTACCATCCATTCGCTCGGCTGGGTGCTTTCCCCGGCACGCGTTCGCCAGCGCAATTCTCGCTCTTCCTCTGCCAACGGAGTGTAACATGCTCACGTTTATCACCCTTTGCCTGCTGACCAGCCAGTCATCTGCTGCCACCATCACTGCAGACGAGATCATGCACCAGGTTCGAAAAGCTACAGGCTTCTCGGTGAACAAGTTGCCTGCCACCGGTCTGCAGCTTCTGGGCAAGGGCACCTATGCCGGCATGCCTGCCAAACATGAAGTGCTGTTCAACCGTGATGGGCACTTCATGCAGAGCGTCACTTCCAAAATCAACACGGGCATGGGTTACGATGGCAGCCAAGCCTGGGTGCGCGACCTGGCAGGGGAGCAACGCATTCAGGAACTGACCGACCGGCGCAATACGCTCTTCAATGGCCTGCTCATGACGAACCTCTGGATCGATGCAGTTTCCGGCATGCAGTACACCCTGCCTGCTGATTCGCTCAAAGAAGGCGTGTACTCCCTTTCATTCATACACCAGCCAACCGAGATGAAGGGAACCGTGCGCATTGATGCGAAAACCTGGTTGCCTGTCGATTGCACGGTCACGGTCGAAGGCCGCAAGATGACTACCAAATGGAGCGGCAGTGTCGAATTTCAGGGCATGAAATTCCCACAGCAGATACAGGCATTTTCTTCCAATGAAGGTGTTGAAGCGTTAACGATAGAAACCATCCAGGCTGCACCCACTTTCGTTCGTAACCCCTATGCTGCACTGGATGTGGTGCCCAGCGATACGGTTTTCGATAACACCGTTCCTGCGGAACTTGAAGTCAAACGAGCCAAGACGGGACACCTGCTGGTGAAGCCCAAGGTCAACGGCAAGCACGTAGGCTGGTTCATTTTCGACAGCGGAGCAGGGGCCAATGTGCTGGCCAACAGTGTCATTAAGGAACTGCAACTGGAACAATTCGGTGAACTGCCTGCGGTGGGTATTGGCGGAACGGTCAAAACACATTTCAGCAGGCCGGACTCATTGACCATTGGCCGTGCAACTCTCAAGCAGCCTCTGGTCATCGGCCTTGACATGGCTTTTCTGGATATTCCCATGGGGGAGTACATTTCAGGTATCGTTGGGTACGGCACCTTTCACCGTTGCGTGGTCGAAATGGATATGGACAAGAACATCATTGCCCTGTTTGATCCCAAAGATTACGACCAGAGCCGCGTGAATAACCGCTGGCAGAAACTTTACCAGACCGCACGGGTTTCCTGCGTGGAAGCCGAGTTCGAAGGGCATAAAGGCATCTTTAAGCTCGATACCGGAGCTGCAGGTAGCACCGTGGCTCTGCATGCTCCCATCGTCGAGAAACTGAAATTGCTGGAAAACCGTGAAACGAGTGACTCATATGCAGGCGGCGTTGGTGGCATGGTGAAAGCGAAAAAAGGGAAGCTCAAATACTTCCAGATCGCTGATGAAAAGTTTGAAAATGTGGAAGTGACCTTTGCCACCGCCAGCAAAGGGGCGTTCAACTCTGCCGACACCATGGGCAACATTGGTGGCGAGCTGGTGAAGCCGTTCAAGCTGGTATTCGATTATCAGAACAAGCGGATTGCGTTTGTCAGACGTGCGGGTTCAGAATAATGGAAGCCGTGGGACACGTTTTCAACGTGTCATCGGAAACAGTACGCAGAGATCACGCTCGACGTTGTCACGATACAATCGTGACCCACAAAACTGTGGGACACACGTTTCCAACCAGCAATTCACACAGGTTAGCGCAGCCACTTTCCCAATTCCAGCACCCGGTATTCCTGGCTTGTTGAAGGCTCCTTGCCGGTGCCTGATGCCAGGTGTACTCGCAAGGCTGCTGGCTCAAAGATCATGCTCTGCAGCGTCATATCTTTTTGATTCACCTTGTGCAGGTAAGTCTTCAGTTCACCAACACCGATAGAGTGCTGCCCGGCACAAGATGCATCGAGACTTGCCAGGCGGTCGATGGTGGTGAACATATTCTTCGGCTTCTCCAGTTTCAGATCGCTCGAAATGAAGTGATTGGTACAGCGGCAGGTGCCATGCTCTGCAGTTCGTTTGATGACGTGAGTAGGCGTGTATTCGAGAATGGCTCCGCCATTCTTGTCGCAGACTGCCAGGTGTTGCGAGGTGGTGCGTTTCAGCTTCGAGAGCATCTGGTATGCTTCCTCCACGGTACTGCATTCTTCCAGAATCCTGCGATAGTTGAGCAGAAACGGTACCCCTTCGGGGTCGAAGGCCGGGCCTTTTTCTTTCGGTGAGCCGGTGGTTTCCAGCGATGCAATGGCTAGGCCATCGGCATTGATGCCACTGATGACCCCCAGCGTGCCAGGGTAGCCGATGGAAGCAATCGATTTTTTGCCAGGCTGATGCACAATGGTCACCAGGGTATATTGCTGCAGATAGCCCAGCCCCATGTAATCCATGTTGCGGGCGAAGATGGTTTGCCCGGTGCTGCTGCGTTCCTTCTCCACGATGACTGCAGAACAGCCAAACAGCGACATCAGCAGGTGTTTCTGGTCGAATACGGTGTTGCCAAAGATAAAAGTATTGCGGTCGATGCTACTGTGTTTCAGCAGAGATTCCGCTTCGGCCCGGTAGTCAGCGGGGAAGTTGTCGTAGAGCTTAAGACTGGTTTTCATCAGGCTGGGCATCAGCAATTTGGTACCCGTCGGTGTGGCAAGTTTGTTGAGTAGTTCTTCGGGAAACTTGAGAAGCCTGGCCGATGGGCCAGCCATCAGCTTGGCAGCTTGTTCGCCTAGTTGCTCTGGAGTGCCGGAAAGCGTCAGTACCGGTATACCGTTGTGATATTTCAGACTGCCCGCCTGATAGGTGGCTTCCGGGAAGCGGAACGTATCCTGAGCGTGCAGACTTGAGAGCAGACACAACGAGCATAGTATCGTAAAGCGAGACAGCATGGAGGACTCCAAGGAGATGCCAACAGCATAGCATGAAGCAGTGCAAGTACAACAGGGTGGTGAAATGAAAAAGCCCTGGATTCTCCAGGGCTACGATAGATAACTTGTTCGAAGATTGTTACCACGAAGGGCTTTCTACTTCGTCTTCCACACCTACCATCTGTCTGAGTTCATTCATCTGCTCATAGAACTCATCGCTGGTGCTGTGGATGTGTTCATCTTCGGTGATGATGATCAGATCGTCATTACGCTGAACGCCATGCCGTTGCAGAATGGTTTCAAAAGATTTCAGTTGCGGACCATAGAGATAGAGGAGCTTGTGCTCATCAAAATGGACTTCATAATCCCGGTCAGCATTGAGAACTGCCATGCCGGTGCATCCATCGTTCAGCAGCAGGTTCTCGTAATCGCAGAGAATGCTGGTGAGTACAGGCAGGTCGATATCGGTGCGTTCCCAGGTGGCTGCAATCGGTGGACCGTCTGCTACCTGCTCGAGTTCATGGCTTGATTCCAGGATGAAATCAACCACTTCTCCCAGCGGAGTGAACAGTTCGAAAAGTAAGGGGAACAGCTTATCTGCAGATACTGCCGCGGTGAGAACCGGCATGCGCAGACCCAGTTCGGGGTCTTTGTAGATTTCGATGCGGTACCCTTCGCGGAAGGGAAACAGGGGTTTTCGAGCTGGGCGAATGGCTTGAGTCAGCGTTAAGCGCTGGCCACGCGCAGACGGTTGTCCCTGTGGAAAGGCGACATCCTGCGCCGAGAGTTTCCTCCCTGCCGAGCGCTTCTGATTCACGGCATATTCCTCGTCGGGAAGCCATGCCAGCGGCAGTGAGACCGTCTCACCTGCCGATCAATCGAAGTTTTTCAGGCAACCTGAAAAGCTCCTAAAGTATACGCTGTAACCACAAATAAAGCCAATCACCGGCCCGCAAATCTTAACTCATCGCCACCATCGGAGTGCCTGTTGTGTGGGATGTGAGGGGGAAGGGTACGTAGCAGCAAGGAGTTAGTAGATAGTAGACAGAAACGAATTGTCGCGGAGGCTCTCCATGGCAGCCCGCAGCGCAAGCAAGGGGCGATGTGCAATGATTCTCAGTTATTGCAGGTTTCCCCTCGCTCGCGCGTCGGGCTGCCATACACCGCACATCCGGCACTCTTGGCGTACCCGGTGTAGTTCGACCACCTGACCAGGCTTTACCAGAACATCGGGCTGTTATTGTCTGTCTGTTTTCCCTTATCATAATCAGGGTGTGTCTGGTTGCTTACCAGGAGGGTGTGTGATGCAACGACAGGGAAACTTGGTCGCCTGGCTGCTGCTGGGCCTGATGGCATGTTGGTGTATTCCATCTGATTTACCTGCTCATGCACCGCAGGAAGCGGTACCACCACCTAAATCTACTGCTGAACCCCTGCATGAGTTTTGGGAAGCCATTCATCTGCAAGGTACTCATGTTGGCTATGCCCATGGTGTCTATCGCCCTGTGCCAGGAAATCTGGTGTCCAGTTCTGAAGAACTGCATTTGTCCCTGACACGCTTTGGTCAATTGCTCAAGATGAACTTCAGCTTCAGTATGATCGAGACGAAAGCCGGCCAGGTGCAGCAGTTCACTATCAGGCAATCGCTGGGTCGAGATGAAGAACTAGTCAGGAAAGGCATGGTTGAAAAAGGGCAGGTTCGTATCATCAAAAACCAGGGCAACCAGCCTGCAGTCACCAAGATGGAGCCTTGGAACAATGATGCACTGGGCCTCTATGCCATGGAACAGATTTATGCAGGCAAAGAGCTGAAACCCGGCATGCAGTTTGATTTCAATAGTTTCTCCTCTGATTTCAACACGGTTTTGAGCCATCATGTCACAGTCCATGAAAAGAAGATGACCGAATTGATGGATGGCAGACATCTTCCTTTCTGGCGGGTAACTGTCAAACTACAGAAGATCGGCGACATTCAACTCTTACCCATGGTCTGCTGGGTGAACGACAATGGTGAAGTGTATAAAAGGGAACAGAACATCCCCGGACTGGGTGATTTAACCTTCTTCCGTACCCGCAAGGAAAAAGCCAAGCCAGCAGGCAATGCGGTCATTGCTCAGAACGATTCAGACATCGGCTTTTCCCAACTCATTCGGTTGAACCGTTCGTTCAATAACTTCAACGACACACGAAGCGTTGTTTACCGGGTTCAACTGAAAGACTTCGAGGGCATTGAAACGGCATTTGCCAACGAACCCCGGCAGACGGTGAAAATCAAGAATCCGGGGGAAATGGAGATTACTGCCAGACAGATGAATTCACCCCCTCAGGGTGCAAGCACAGCGAAGCTGCCACCGGAATACCTTCGAAGCAGCCACTTCATCAACAGCGACCATCCGCAGGTAAAACAGCATGCCCGTGAAGCGACAGCCAATGCCCAGACCCCCTGGACGAAGGCGCTGGCTATTGAAGACTGGGTTCACCGCCGCATGACCAACAAGGATTATGGAAAAGCGTTCGCAACTGCGACTGAAACAGCCCGCACGCTCGATGGCGATTGCACCGAACATGCCGTACTGGCGACAGCCATGTGCCGGGCTGCAGGCATACCCAGCCGGACTGCCATCGGCCTGATCCATGTTCCTTCCGAACGAGCCATGTGTTTCCACATGTGGTTTGAAGTCTGGATCAACGGCCAGTGGTATTCGCTGGATGGCACATTGGGGCAGGGGCATATTGCCGGCGGGCACGTCAAAGTGCTCGATGCCCACTGGAACGATACCGATTCGTATCTGCCCTTATTACCGGTTACTCGACTGTTAGGCAAACTCAAGATGGATGTATTGAGTGTGGAGTATGAAGCGGGCGTGCCGCCACGGTAGAGGCACGCTTGTTGAGGTAGGTTATGCCACAACGTTCAGCGTTTGATCGTGCCCGACAATATGTGTGGTATAGGCCATGGTCTCCCACTCTGTCGATTCTACTGGCTCCGCTGAGTGGATTGTTGCTGGTGTTGCTGTTGTGCCTGCTGGCTCTTCTGCTCGACCTGGCGATCACACGCGGACTGGTGCGCGATGCCAACGTGCTTCAGGGATGGGTAGCCACCCAGGGCAGTTCGTCTGAAGCTCTTGCACTGAGCAAATTGGCGCTGACCGGGCAGGGGCTGGGCCTGCAGTCACTTGCCATCCGCACTCATCAGATCATGCTGGGCGATCTGCTGCAGCATCTGGTCAATACGTTTCCTGACTTGCGAAACAATTATGTCTACCTGCTGACGCTCATCCTTGGTATTCTGCTGTCGGCCATTCTGTTCAGCGTGGTGAGTTATTTCCAGAAAAGCACCGCAGCCTCGGCTGCGATTGATGGCATCACCCGGCTTCGCCGGGCGGTGCATACGCATGCCTATCGTCTCAGTTCCCTGACACTGACCCAGTTGAGCCAGGGGCCGGTGATTGGTTCCACCATGCGGGCACTGGACACTTTGCAGGATGGGCTGTTTGGATGGTTCGTCCGCAATATTCATGAACCCTGCAACATGCTCTGGCTTCTGGTATTCCTCTTCTGCATCGATTCAATGCACGGCAAACCCTGGACATCACTGATGCTCCTGGCCGCTGCCGGGCTTTACTGGCTGTTCAGTTCATGGATTACTGCATCGGCCCGTTACCAGGAAAGGAAAAGCGCCCTCAAAGCGGCGGAGGGGCAGGCCTTGCTCCTGGAAAGTCTTGGAATGCATCGACTCGTCAAGATGTTTTCGATGGAACAGTATGCGAAATACAGACTCGAAAGGTTGCTGCATCGACAAGGCCAGGCAGTGCAATCCCGCTGGTACTGGCAGTTCTTCAGCCGACATGGCCGATGGATTCTGCTCGCCATTCTGAGCACCGCCCTTGCCTTGGCACTCGTAGGCAACCTGCTCAGCGGCGATCTCCGGTTCATTCCCATCATCATGATGCTGATGACTATTGGCTGTCTGTTGATCGTCCTCAAGCGCTGGCAACACGCGTGGCTGCTGGTGCGAAAGGCCAAGGCTGCAGCTCGCGGGCTCTTCCAACTGCTCGATCAGGAAACGGATGTGAAGCAGGTGGTAGGGGCAGAACTGCTGTCCCCATTGACCCAGCAGATTGCTTTGAACAAGGTCACCGTGCTCGCCCCAGACACCGATGAAGTGCTGCTCGATGAAGTATCCCTTGCCATACAGGCTGGTGAACATGTGGCACTCGTGGGAGATGAACAGGCCAGGCTGACCATTGCCTACCTCATTCCCCGGCTGATTGATCCCAACCAGGGCGAGGTCCGTGTCGATGACAAGGCTTTGCCCTGGGTGACGCTGGAAAGCATCCGCAAGCAGGTAGGCACGGTGCTGCAGAATGATCTGATCTTCAACGATACCGTGGCCAACAACATCAGTTGTGGCCACGAGGAATATACGTTGCCTCGCATCATTGAAGCAGCCAAGCTGGCCCATGCCCATCAGTTCATCATGAATTTGCCTGATGCATACGAAACCCGCATTGGTGATCTGGGAGACAGCCTGACCGTCAGTGAACGATTCCGCATTGCCCTGGCGAGAGCCATTCTGCGCGATCCCACCATCATGGTCATTGAAGAGCCATCCAATGGTCTGGCAGACGAAGACAAAGTCTGGTTTGATGATACCCTGAGCCGATTTCTACATGGCAGGACGGCGATTCTCTTGCCCCATCGGCTATCGACCATTCGCAAGGCCGACCGTGTGGTACTGTTGCACAAGGGAGTGATTCTCGATCAGGGCGCCGATGCTGACATGATTCGCAGAAACGAACGGTACAAGCACTGGCAGTACCTGCGGTTCCATTCATTTCAGGATGACGCATAACCGTGGGTTCCGTGGATCACGATTATATCGTGATAGCGTCGAGCGATGTCTTAGCGTACCACCACCGATGACACGTTAAAAACTTGTCCCACGTTTCTGTGGGTCAAGATTCCAATCTTGACAGGGTCACGCGGAAGCAGCGTATCGTTATCGAGAACAGGATTGGAATCCTATTCCACAGGAAAACTACTCCTTTTGGCCAGGTTTCTTCCGTGTCGATTTTCCTTCCATGTGAAAGAGTTGTTTCCCTGTGCGATCTTTTGTTACTACATTCCAAACCATGTGGTCCTTATCAGTAAAGCGCTGTTGGTTGGTTGTGACTGCATCGGGGTTACCTGTTGAAACCCATGTCATGGTCTTTTGGTCATTATCCCAAGTGCCTGTTGATTCACTGGTCATCCCAGTGGAAGATAACCACCAGGCACGATAACTTGTAATAGCGCGAGACTTTGCCTTTTATCTGATCAAAGCTGGTGATGGTATTATGAGTGGGGAATTCCATCAGTCTGAACTTCGTACTGTCTTGCACACGTTGATATGGTTCAATGTCAACCATCGGCACCAGAACCTTTACTTTCGGCTCGTCGCGGGGAGTTTGAGCCAGCAGCGGTGGATGTAATCGCGGATTACCTAGGCACCAGCATAGAACAATGATGCAACCTGATGCCAAGAGCCTGTACCAATTGGACATGGAAAGTTCTCCATGAAGAGCGAGTTTCTTCAAGCATAAATGATGCTGACAAAGAGGGCAAAGAGAACTGTGTCAGAAAGATTGCAGAAATGATATTCGTTACGATGAGCAGCCCAGGAATCTTTGCAATTTATCATCATCTCGGGCAAGACGCCAAACTGAGTTATAGAAACATCGAACGGTGGTTATCTCCAGGCTGAATCAGGCCCAAGGGGCCGAGATATGATAGCCCAGGGCATCGCCCTGGGTTCAGAATGATTCAGAACGCCAAGCCCCAACGGGGTGAGACAAGATCTGGATATTCAGGGTTATCACGCCCCTTCAGGGCTGGGTATGCATTGAGGATGTCCCAGGGCGATGCCCTGGGCTAAGCTGTCAAGCCCCTTTGGGGCAGGCTTCAGCTTGTCCTGCTCCGCCGACCATTGCATTTCTGTATCTTGCGCGCAACTTCAAAACTGGCGCAGCGGGCTGCCAGTTGCAACTTACTTCACCATCAAAACGATCATGCCAATGGTGGCAGCCAGCAGCACGAGCGTGATGACATACCCGACGATGGTCCACCAGCCATAGCTGCTTTCATCAGAAAAGGCACGCGGTGTCCAGGAGACGTAGTTCTGGTTCTCTGTCAAGCGGGAAAAGACACCAGAGACAAACGCAGTCTGATTGTCGGCTTTGCCGGTGGCAGCGAGGTAACAGCCGCCAAAGAGTGGTAGTGTTTCATCGCCTCCCGCGTCGGCCAGGTTGACACAGCGGGCGAGCAGGCGACCCAGCCGGGGGCTGCGAACGTACATTTCCCGAACCAGCATATAGAGGTGGGCATTGTAGGGTGGTGCAACTCCTGGTGTTTTCCGCATGTCAGCAGAGGAATCGACCTTGAGAATCTGCATCACCCAGCGGGGCAGCACATTCTGGCCAATCCACAGCGCTGCGTTCTCGTAGAGTTTGGGTATCTCGGCAATAGGCAACTCGGGAATCATCGGGATGCGCTGACCTACGCGCTGCGAGAGATGTTCACTCTGGAAGCAGTTGCGGAACTCGTTGAAGCCGACAGCCGTTTCCAGATCGCAGACCATGCTGATCATCGGCATGCGCAGGTTCATCGTTTCGCGAACCAGCCCCAGTTCCGTCTGCAGAATGGGCAGGCCTTCCTTGTTGGTGTTTTCAGATTCGAGTGATTGCCAGGGGATGAGCACGAGAATGCCGTTGAGCGGGCACCAGGGACGTCGATCGCGCTGGATCAGTTTGCACAGGTACATCAGGCGGGCCTGATCATTCTGCAGAACTGCCTTGGGAATAGGCTCCATCTTCACTTCGGTTTTCTGGGGAGCCTTGGACAGATCGCTGAGTTCCTGCAGCCTGGCCTGTTCTTCGGGTGTCAGCCCCCGCTCGGTTCGCAGGCTCACGAGACGGTTCAGTTCGTCGAAGAGTTCCTTGTCCATACCCATATGGGCAGCAGCGGTTTCCGGGTTCAACGTCTTGTTCATATCGACTTTGTTCATGGCTTCGGCGACGTTGAAGTTCATGCCTTCACCCGCGAGGATGCTGCAATAGCGACCCCAGGCGGTGGCGCCCGAACAGACCAGGTAGATGGCATCGCGATGCACATAGAAGCGAAGGGGGGATCGTTCCTTGCCCGGGGCAATCAGCATGTCTTTGAGGCCGGATGCTTTCATCAATGCCTCATCCCCCGCCTGATTGCGACCCAGAATGAGGAACAGGGGATACTCGGCGAGATTCACGCCTGCATCATCGAGTTGTTCCAGTCCACGCACCCAGGCATCTTCAATGTCGGGAAACTCGATGATGGTATCGTCTTCGTTCAGCGTCAGAATCAGGTAGTAGAGCAGCCATGAAAACATGTACCCAAACAAAAACATGACAGGCAGATAGACCCATTTGAGTTTCGGATGATTAGCAAGGGCTCTATGAAGGCCGAGGTACTCGCTGGAATTCACTTCGTAAAGTACGTAAAGAATCACGCCTAGTATGATGACACGAACCAGGATGCGTACCCATCGCGGCCAGGTGCGGAAATCGGAGGCTGACATGAAGATCGGAACGATCAATCCGAGCCAGGTTCGGATGAAGGTCATGATCCCAATGATAAAATTGTAAAGTGCCTGCATGAACGCCTCGAAGTGTCAATTGGACCAGCGCTGGAGGAAAAGAAAAACTGCTGTGCCAAGGCAAATAAGGATAATCGTGAACAAGATGCGGAGCATCATGCCATACCGTTCACGGTTGCGCAGGGCTGGAACGTTACTGTGCGGTTCTCTTTCTGTCGGCAGTGGAAATTCCCTTGGCATGCCGGTAAGTACTCCCGTTCTCACCGTATTGATGAATCGATGTACATCGGTTATTCCAGCTTCGCCAGGCTCTCCACGGAATCCCAGCAGCACACACCAGAGATGAACCTCCAGGGCATCGGAGCCTGATCGTGCTTGAGCCTTGATCATATTGTTCCAGAATCGCCAGGCCCGCTGATGTGCTCCTCCATAAAGAATCATTTCCAACGTCGATTCGGTCCACGCCGAAGTCCAGGTTGAATCCGAGGCGATGAAAATTTCGTCGAGCCAGCAGGCTAGTGCATAGCGTATTCCCAGGAATGGCTCCATCGCCTTGTTCGAAGTATTGGTGATGCGGTTGTTGATGCCATCGCCTATGTATTGCGGATCCTGATTCAATTCGCCGTGCCCGGTGAGCATCTGGATGAACCGCTGCTGTTCCACCTGCATGGAAGGGTTTTCCCCTTTCTGCAGGCGTGACTTTAAATCGAGCGCATGCCCCATCACTTCATGGACCACTCGTGCGTATTTATCCTGCATAACTTTCCTATCGTTCTTGAACCGTCAACACCCTGCTTCCAGCAAGAGGTTTCCGGCATCACTCATTCCTAACTGCTGCGTGTGTTTCCGGCGGCACCACATACAGAGTGAACTGCATCTTGGTAATGACACCATCGGCACGGATGGAGATTTCCGATTGCCCATCGATGCTGCCAGCAATCAGTTTTTCATTCAGGCGGATGGCAATGCTCAGTGTGCGCTGCACGGCGGCCCATTCATCAGGCGAAAGGGTACGGTTAATCTGGAAATACGACAATGTGTGCGAATCAGGCAAAACTCGTGGCTGATTTCGAATATGCGTAAACGCCAGACCACGAAGTCCCCGTTGGAAAATGTCATCGACATTATCCAGCGAACCGATCTTCATATTCAAGATACGTTCCAGCAGCCTGACTACCTGGTCCGTTGACAACGGACATTCCACACCGACGAACATCTGGTAGCCCTGAGCAAGCCAGCGTGGCTCCATATTCACCTTCATACGCAGACCCGAACCGATGAACTGTGCATCCTCGTAGCCTTCTTGATCGCCACGGCCCAGCAATTCATTGATGTAGTTGGCTACGGTATAGAAACAGTGACCCAGATTGTCGTGTTCATACATAGGTAGATCATCAGGCGGCTCCATATTTGGTCCGAGGATGGCCAACTTGCCCACCAGCCTGCACAGTTCCATGTACGCTGTCAGCGGATGCACGCCCTGGGCATGGGCCATGATCCGCAAGTGAGATGAAACTTCATTGAGCAGACGCAGCCCTTCAAAGATTTTGCGGTCACCAGGTGATTGACTGTCAAAGGTAATTCGACGAGAGCGTACCTGCTGGGCACGCTGCTTGACGAGTTTACTCGCCCGGTGATAAATCTGCTGCAGAATGCCGACCTGCAACGGTTCCCAACCATGACAACTGAGCAGCGGCGGAATAAACGGCTCATGCAACTGTGGCACCGCTTCCGCCTTGGCGGACCGTTCCACCCGTGCCAGCGGAATCACTTCATAACCAGCAAAATCATCCAGGCTGGTCAGCAGTCGGACGTTGAGTTGCTTGAATTGTATCTGCCAGGCGTTTTGCCCGCTGTTTTCATCGACGATACCTTCACGGGGTATTTCCGCACGGTAGCGAATGGTGATATCTTCGGGACCACCCAGGTTGCTGCGGGTTGGCTGCAGTGCGGGTACGGCCAGCACCATTTCCAGCGGGTTCTGCCGGGCCAGAGCATCGCGAAAATCGATCGAGGAGATAATGCCATCCTGCGGCACTCGCACCAGCGTGCCATCCCTCAACCGGGCTTGCAGCCGACGTACTTCAAACCGGTAGTTCTGCAGGGCATCGAGATTGATCTCGATACTCTGCACCCCCCAGTTGTAATTGACATCCCACTGGGAGGACAAATGCATCTGCTCATGCCAGTACCTGTCCGAGGCCTGAAAATGATGAGGCCGCAGAAACATACCCTGATGCCAGAGTACCGCATGAGAACTCATGAACGTTACCTGTTGGAGAACTGTCGAAAAGCGTCCCTATCTTAACAGATGTATTTTCTTTTGGTAACAGAAACAAGCAGAAATGGCCGAGGACTTCGGTTTCTGGCTATCGGATGGTAGGGATTGGTGAGAGTTTTCGAGGGTTTCAAGAAGGAAAGGAACAGAATCACACCCCGTAAGTTAAATTGTATTGATCAAATACTCAGGCAAGTCAGTAAGAAACTCCGCCTGGTGAGACGTGGTTGGCGCTACCGGTCATTTGCAAAGATGATGCAGAGTATGTGAGGCCATGGTTATAAAGCATGGCCTCAAGGATTTTCAATGGAGAAACTTAATCGTCGTTCAGGATCGTGCCAATGCCACGGTTTCTGACAATCACCGAATTGCTGCTGTTGCCGAACAAGTCCAGATAGAACAACTCATCGGCTTCTCGTTTGTTGTCCCCCTTTACCGAGATCGTTATGGATTTGCTGGTTTCGTTTGGTGCAAACGTCAATGAACCAGATCGGGCGGTATAATCACTACCCTGGGAAGCAGTGCCGTTCGCTGTGCGGAATGATACAGTTACTGGCTGGTCGTACGCAGCCGAAAGGGTCACGACGAACGTAAAGACCGTTGTTTGTTTATTTCCACCTTCATTCAGCGATACATCGGAAATGCTGATCCGTGGTTCATTATCCACTATGGTCCCAACGCCCAGACCGTCTGCAATACCTGCGTTGGTAGCCTGACTCAGAGTAACCAACAGTGTTTCGTTTTGTTCAGCAATACGATCACCATTTACATGAACAGTGATGAACTTACTCATCTCGCCTGGAGCAAAGGTAAGTGTACCGCTTTGAGTTTGATAATCGCTGCCTGCCAAGGCTGTGCCATTGCTGGTTGAGTAGTTGACCGTAATGACATCGTTACTGGGTGTTGTCAGTGTTACTTCGAATACTAACTCATTTGTCCCGGTATTTCCTTCGAGTACAGACGAATCCGCTATGCGAAGGCGAGAAGAAACTGTTCCGGTAACTGCAGAATTGGCATTAAGGCGCCCACCTGAGACAGTATTGCCATTCAGACTGAATAATGAGTCTGTCGTCAACAGCAACTGATCCTTAATCTGTAGTGGAGACCAGTCCGGATGAAGGTCACGCAGCAGTGATGCGACTCCCGCAACATGCGGCGTGGCCATGGATGTACCGCTGATTGCACCATATTCGGTTTCCAATCCGTAATCCCACATGGCATCTGTCAAATAAGTCGGGAAGGTGCTGTAGATATTCACTCCCGGGGCGCCTAAATCCACGCTGTTGGCACCATAGTTGGAGAAGTAGGCAAGCTGGTCGTTGTGATCGGTAGCAGCAACAGAAATGATGTTGTCCAGATCGTATGCAGCGGGGTACATGGGCGATTCGTCAGCATCCTCGCCGTAGTTACCGGCTGCAGCAATGAAGAGGTGCCCTTGGAGACCGGCGCTTTGAATCGCATCATACAAACCCTGATCGTATGGTCCGCCTCCCCAACTGTTATTGGAGATCATCGCCCCCATGCTGACTGCATAGTTCAAGGCGTCGATGGCATCCGATGTATAACCATATCCCCAGTAGTCGAGAAACTTGACAGCCATAATTTTGACATTCCAACTCACTCCAGCCACACCTATACCGTTATTACCGACAGCTCCAATCGTGCCGGCAACATGGGTACCGTGGAAATGATCATCGAGCGGATCACCGGTCGGATTGTAGAACTCGTCGCGGTAGACAAAGTTTGCACCATAATAGTCGTCAATGATGCCGTTGCTATCGTTGTCCAGCCCATCATCGGGTATTTCACCGGTGTTCGTCCACATATTATCAACCAGGTCGGGATGCGTGTAATCAACGCCAGTATCGATGACAGCAACGATGGTGCTGCCATTGCCCGTCCAATGGTTCCATACTTCCGGCGCATCAATATCCGCTCCAGGTGTGCCACCTGTCTGACCAGTATTATTCATACCCCACAAGCTGCTGAAACTCGGATCGTTTGGAGTTACCTGTGCCTGAATCCTGAAATTCGGCTGAGCATATTGAACCAGGGGGTTGTTCCTGAATGTTGCCAGCGCATCCTCAACCTCTACTCCTGGAGCAAGGCGTACTTCATGCAGTCCAGATACCATTGGCAACTCGCGACCAATGGTAGCTCCATCGAAGAAATTCATGCCTGTTAGCACTGAAACATCGGGGCGAAACCGAACCAGGATACGTGACGTATCATATTCGTACGACTTTTCTTCATGTACAAACATCTCGGTTCTTGAAGCGCCTGGCTGAAGCGGCCCTTCAGGAAGGATCATCACCGGGCTGATGCTGGGCAGACTACGATCTTCCAGGCATTCGACGCCCGGCCGAAGTTTTACTACCATCCGCGAGCCCCGCCTGACATGATCGCGCCGGCCCCGGTGCGGTGCCATTGGGGATCGGAAGTTTCGCAGCCAATTGTGGAGTGACATGGTTCTTTCTCCCATTCGAAGTTGGTCTGCAGTACATTGAAAGGAATACTCCTCAGCGCGCAGACCATGCGCCGGGGCAGTACCGGGCCGGGGGGAGCTTGCTTGGCAGTGAGGACCCCGCCGGCCGGTTCTTCATGCTCTCAGAGACTGAGACACTTCGTCATCGCTCGTTGAGGCGTGGTTCCCGAGGATCGCGGGCATCACATTGAAGTCGAACATCTCCTGGTTGTAGACCCCGTCGCCTACCCCTCGCCGGGTGGTTCGCCAAGCATTGCCGGGCGCCAGAGCAAGACAGGGTGCATGGCACCCGCCGCGGACGGATGGAAAACCCCGTGGCGTACTGTGGTTCAGCCAATGTGGCCACAGTTGTCACCGGGCCGCATGGGGTCGCTCGTGTTCGACCGCCATCTGCAAGGCGGAACCGACCTCGAATCGATACTCTTCTGGCGCCAGAAAGACGTGCACTAGGGGCTTCACCAAACCGGGATCGTCTTGGATCTGGTATGAAATCACCTGCACATCCCTCATGCGAATTCGGTGCTTCACCACGCTTTTGCCTCTGACGTGTTTCATAACTTCAAGCACCACGGACGCAAACTTTTTCCCCGAAGCCCGCGCTAAAAGCAGATTGAAGGTGTGCGGGCCAGCTTCCATCAAAGCGTTCACGTGAAGTGGCTTGGGTCCATGAGGGCTCCAATTTGGCCCGCCGACTCTAACCAAGGGAGGCCGCCTGCTCATTAAGGCCGTTTCCACCTTGATTTGGGTGAGTTCGATCCATCCGGGGTGGGCTGGGTCAGTGCTATTCCCGGGCACGCTCAACACTAGTAAGTAGGCATGCATGACGTTAGTTCCTCATAGGACTGGCTTCAGATTGACAGATTCGGCGTTGACATGGTCGGTATTCACTTTCCAAATTGGTCTGCGGTACAGTGGTTGGAACATCGCTGCCGGCGCGCAGACCGTACGCCGAAGCGGTGCCAGCTGGGTGAGGAACTTACTTGACGGTAAGGACCCAACCGGCCGCATTCTGTCACGATCTGCATCACAAGCTCTGTCTCGCCGTAACTTGGTGGCAAACTCCGGTAGCACGTACGAATCCAGGAATATTCAAGCCGAACAGCGAAAGTCCCCACCGGAATAAACTTGTCCGGTAGAACTTCCATGACCTGCCGGAACTGCCAGCCGACCTTCTCCAGCACCGCCGACGCAATCTCTTTTCCCGAATTCTGCGCCACTTGCAGGCTATTAAAGGTTTGGGTGCCCATACGTTCCAATGCTCCGCTTTGCGAAAGTGAAGCCAGCGAGCACTCCGATATTCAATTCGCGTTCTATCCAGCCGGGAATCTCTTTGGCTAGATCCGGGTCGGACTGCGCAAGTATCGCCACACATTTCCACAGGTCCTGTACGATCGAATTGAGGTCGTAAATCAAACTGTCTACCTGATAGCTATTCGATGTAAATTCCTTGTCCTTGAGTCCCCGCAACCGGCGCAGTTCGATTCCGACAAACTCAATTGCTTTGTGAAAAGCAAATCGCGTCTGCTTGTCAGCCATTGGAATCTCCTTTTGACACGTTACCCCGTTCTTCTCCCACCCTTCTGCCATCGAAACGAGGGACAAGGTTGAAGAACAGAATCAGTGTCATGAGGGTGACGGCGAAGCCCGCTCCGGCGGTCATCAACCGAATCACGTCAAGCGTGTGAATCGACTCGAAGCGAGGATTGCTGACCACGCCGAAGAAGGCAAACAATCCCCAGAACGCGGCGAACCCGGCCATCCAGGGGAGGAACCGTTTTCGGTTCGCCATTTTGCTTTCATTGGGTCCAGACATTTCGATTTACTCCTGGTCTTGGGGAGATCGAAGGCATCAAAACTCCACTGGTTCGATTCGCCTTCACTATTCATTCGTATTCCGCGAAAGCGACAGGTCGCTTCCGTAGCGGTTCGAAGTCATTTTCTTTCTGCATCGGCCAACTCCTGACTAAACTCGGGCCTGTTGGGAAATTCGGCGACGAGTTCCCTGAAGATGGCCAAGGCTTCGGCGTGCGCTGCCGCTGCCTCCTTCGGTCGTTCGGTGGCGCGGAGTACGTTGGCGAGGTTGTGGTAGCTCTGGCCCAGATCCTTGCGGAACTCGGGCCGGAAGGGAAAGTGGGGAATGATCTGCTTGTAATTAGCTATGGCCTCGGTATAAGCCAACTCCGCTTCCTTGAGTCGTCCGCTGCTTTGGAG
Organism: Planctomycetia bacterium; assembly: GCA_016795155.1. Taxonomy (NCBI): domain Bacteria; kingdom Pseudomonadati; phylum Planctomycetota; class Planctomycetia; species Planctomycetia bacterium. The sequence continues at coordinate 88,006 of JAEUIE010000010.1, forward strand.
GACCCAACCCAGGTTATTGTGGCTCATAGCTAAAGCCCTATGGAGGATGCGCTCTTTAGGAAACTCGCTGACGAGTTGCTTTCGGATCGCCAGGGCTTCGAGGTGGGCCGCCTCCGCTTCCTTGGGCCGACCGGTGCCATGCAGCAAGTTGCCCAGGTTGCTTTGGATTCCCGACAGGGCCTGCCGAAACTCGGGCCGCTTGGGGAAGCCGTCGGCAAGCTGTTTATAGATTTCCATCGCCTTGACGTAAGCCGACTCCGCTTCTGGCTGATTATTCTTGCTGAGCACGACGCCAAGATTGCCGTAGCTTCCGGCCAAGAGCTTCCGGTGCTCAGGATTGTTGGGAAATTCGTCAGCGAGTTGCTTGAAAAGTCCCGCTGCGCGGCGATAAGCGGTTTCACTGTCCTGATCGCGGCCCAGAACCTGGTTCAAGCGACCCATCCGAAAATAAGCCAGCGCCTGCCGCGTCCGTTCCTGCTCGGTGGGGGCCGCTTCCCTGGCAAACTCGGTGTAATACTGGAGTATTTTGTCCAGGAAGTCCTTTTGCTCCGTGCGTAGCTCTCTTTCACGCGTGAGTTGATCGATGGCGGTCTCAGATGAGACCGTTTCGATGGCCTGCCGGGCGCGCTCGTTGAGGATGCGTTCGCGTTCGTGAGCCGCCTGTAGTGCCTTGTTGCGCGCTTCGAGATCATTGCGTTGTCGTTCGACCACGAAGCGTTGCTCTTCCGTCCGAATCAGGCCCCACGTCGTGCCGATCACGCCCGCAAGCAAGGCCATCAGCACCAAACTCGAGGCGAACACCGGCCCCTTGTTTCGCCCCACGAATTTCCGCATTTGGTAACTGAGTGATGGCGGACACGCCAGCACCGGCTCGTTGGCCAGATACCGCTGCAAATCCATCGCAAAACTGTTGGCCGTCTCGTAGCGGCGGTTGCGATCCTTCTCCAGAGCCTTCATCACAATCCAGTCGAGTTCGCCATGAACCTGGCTGCTGAGCTTTCTGGGCTCTATGCCTCGGTTAGCAGCGATGGAAGGCAACTCTTCAGTAGACGATAATCGGGTGCTCGGTTTGGGTGGATCTTCTTCGCGAACGATTCGTAGCATTTCATCCCACGCTACTTTTTTGAGGCGCTTTCTATCGATGGGTGTAGTACTTGTGAGCAGTTCGTACATCAGTACACCGAGCGAATAAATATCGCTGCGGGTGTCGATATCGAGCTGGTTGACCTGGGCCTGTTCCGGGCTCATGTATTCCAGTGTGCCGACGATGTTGCCGAAGCCGGTGAACATGGTCTTGTCGGTCAGTGGTTGATGAATCGCCTTGGCCACGCCGAAGTCGATGACCTTTGGGACTGGCTTGCTGTCATACTCAGCCACCAGAATGTTCGACGGCTTGATGTCACGATGGATAATGCCCTTTTGATGGGCATGCTGAATGGCCTGGCAAACGGGAAGCAGTAACTCGAGTCGTTGCCTAGGTGTCATGTGATGTTCGTCGCAGTACTTGGTGATAGGCTGGCCTTTCACCAGTTCCATCACGAAGTAAGGCCGACCAGTACTGGTGGTACCCGCGTCGAGCACCTTGGCGATATTGGGGTGATCCATCAAAGACAGTGCTTGCCGTTCCGCTTCAAAGCGGGCGATGACCTGCCGACTATCCATGCCAGGCTTGATGATCTTCAGCGCCACTCGCCGCTTCACCGGCTGCGACTGCTCCGCCATGAAGACAACACCCATACCACCGTGGCCGATTTCCTGCAGCAGCTTGTAAGGGCCGATAACGGTGCCGGGATCTTCAGTGGGGGCTTGATCGATCGTGGGGCTGAGGTCAACGATCGGTGATTGGAGAAAAGATCCCAACTTCTCATGATGAACGAGCATTTCTTCCACTTCAAGACGAAGGGCCTGATCGTCAGCACAGGCTGAATCCAGGTACGCCTGTTTCTCAGCTGGCGATTTCACGTCCAAAGCTGCCAGGAAGATGTCTTTGGCTTTGGGAGATGCGTTCATGACCTCACCTTGTCCACCCAATCGGGCTAATAGACAATGCGACGCCGAGAGATGGAACCCGCCAAAAAATATGAAACTCAGTCAGGATCAGGTCGCTTCAGCGTCTTCCGAATCAAGTTGGATCAATTCCCGATGCAACCAGGTTCGGGCGTAAGCATCGTTGCGTTCAGTCGTTCGCAGGGAAAATCCCAGAGCATCCGCTGTCTGTTGCATGGTCAAACCGGCGAAATAGCGCAGTTTAATGACCTGTGCCGCGTCTGCATCAATATCCTCCAATTTCCTGAGAGCTTCATCCAGATCGATCAGGTCGTCGGCGGGCTCTTCGGTGATCTGGGCTACATCCTTGATGTCGATTTGCTTGCGGTCGCCCCCATGCTTGATGCGGCGCTTGCGTCGAACATTTTCGATAAGGATGCGTCGAATGGCCTCGGCTGCGGCAGCAAAGAAATGACCACGGTTCTCCCAGTGTTTATCCTCGGGTGAAGGGCCAAGAAGACGCAGGTAGGCTTCATGCACCAGGGCCGTTGCCTGCAGGGTCTGCCCGGGCTTTTCCTGGGCCAGCCGGGCGGATGCCAGTTTGCGCAGTTCATCATACACCAGCGGCAGCAGTTGTTCTGCAGCGGCAGGGTTCCCCTGCTCAATAGCATTGAGTATTTCCGTAACAGCGGTCATGTTACGAAGGTAACATCCTTCAACCGGAACTCAAGCCGCAAGCTGGATTTTGTTCCCTGGGAAGTGCTGCGGAATCCCGGGCATCATGATGCCTTGCGCTCGATACGCTGTCGGCACTCCGGGCAGGTATGGAAATGGGTGCCGGTGCAGCAGACGATATGTTCATGGCAGAGTCGCATCTGGCCGCATTCCCAGCAGGTAGCCAGCACCATGTCAGGTTGTTCCTGAGGTGGGCTGGCGTTTTCAAACGTATCCATGCTGGCTCCTTTATCCTGTGCTTTGAATGATGGCTGGCAGAGCTGATGTTGGATGAACGGCTCTGAACATAGACGCTGCAGAGTCTCTCCCGAAACGTTTCTGGTTGCGGCGAACCAGCGGGTAACCCAGACGAATCAGCCAGTGGTTGGGACGCGAAAAGGCCAGGATGTCGTAATGCACCTGGTCGGTCTCCCGGTTCCATTCGAGAAGGAACCGTTCTTCTCCGCTGCCGACATGACAGGGCAGGGTGCCGTAAGCGAAACCAAATCGATGCATCAAACCAGATTCATTGACAACGTAAACAATCCGGCAGGCATTGAGCCACCAGAAACCTACTGCCCAACCCAGGACCGCCACGGAAGCGTTACATTGCAGGGGCGTATCAGCAGGCCAGGCTACTACCCAACCGAGTTGAAATTGTTGCCAGCGCTGCAACGCCTGACAGGCAGACTCATAAACCAATTCGCCTGAACCTAGAAGGATGCGCGTGCGATCTACCACATATCCCGCTGGTAATTCACCCGCGGTGGCCCGGGCCGGTTGATAGTTGAAATCTTCAGACGCCTGTTCCTCTAGGAACCGGCGCAGCATGATCGCCGACGGTTTACGCCAAGAAAGTTTCACCATTGCAGTAAGTTGTTCGATGTCAGACAGGTTGACCGATTCGAGAATCAGAAAAATACCTGTTGAATCCGGGATGATATCCGCAGAGTATATTCACGAGCAGGTACGACAACCATGATGGCACCACATCCCGAATCAGGTAACAGCGAAAAGCCTCTGGTCTTGTTGACAGGGGCCACGGGTTATATCGGTGGCAGGCTCATGGCGGAACTCGAAAAGCAACCGGTGTCACTCCGTTGCCTGGTGCGCCAGCCTGAGAAGCTGCGATCTTCCGTGAAGCACACTACCCAGGTGGTGAAAGGAGATGTACTCGACATGCCTTCGCTGCAGGCAGCCATGCAGGGGGTTCACACGGCATATTATCTCGTGCACCTGATGTCGGGATCGAACGATTTCGAGAAGCAGGATCGCCAGGCTGCCATCAACTTCGCCGAAGCAGCCAGGCAGGCGGGAGTGCAACGTATCATCTACCTGGGGGGCCTGGGGGATGATACCGATCCGGGGCTATCCCCACATCTGCGCAGTCGACATGAAGTAGGCCAGATCCTGCGGGAATCAGGCATTGAAACCATCGAGTTCCGTGCCGGCATGGTGATTGGTGCAGGCAGCCTGTCTTTTCAACTGATGAAAACGCTGACGGATCGTCTGCCCGTGATGATCTGCCCGCGCTGGCTGGCCACGCCAACGCAACCGATTGCTATCGACGATGTGCTGGCTTACCTGCTGGCGGCAAGAGAGTTGCCGCGAGGCGAAAGCCGCATCTTCGAGATCGGCAGCCCGGATGTCGTCACCTACGCTGATCTGATTCGTGAATATGCCCGTCTGCGCGGGCTAAAACGCTGGCTCATCTTTGTCCCCGTGCTCACTCCCTATCTGTCAGGCCTCTGGCTGGCACTCGTTACGCCGGCTACCTATGAAGTAGGCCGACACTTGATCGAAGGATTGAAGAACCCGACGGTGTTGCACGATCAACGTGCTCTTGGATTGTTTCCCATCAGGCCACGAAGTGTAAGGCAGGCATTGCAGGAGGCCATCGCAAATTCAGGCTCAGATTCCAGTTTATCCTCGGGACCTACTCGGTAATCCTGCAACACTTTCAGTTAAGTACCGAGATAATCTCTTCGGTATCGTGAGTGGAATTCTCCTCCCCTCTCCCTGGGAGCAGGGAGAACGCAAAAAAGCACGGACGGATGCCCGTGCGTTTTGCCTGTATCTATCTGGTTAGTACGTCACCTGGGTGCCAAAGTAGAAATTGGAACCGGGGCGGTAGAATGGCCCGACGCCAATGAGGTTGCCGGAAATCGGGTCGAGGTGTTCACGATAGAGTATGTTGCCGATGTTTTCCACACCCGCGGTCAGCAGCACCGCATCGCTGACCTGCCAATAGGTGCGGATGTCGTAGGTAGTGAATCCGGAAGTCGGTTTTTCATTCAAACTATATGCCACGTTGTACTGCGAGTAGACTTTGCGGGCACCAAGCTCGACAGCCCAGCGCGGTGCCTTGTTATTATCCACTGCTTCATGTAATCGCATGCCGAAGAACACTTCCAGCGGCGGAATCTGAGGCAATGCTTCGGTGGCAACAGCATATTGTGCTGTAGCAGGATCATTTCGACGCGAGCTGGCGATATCTTCCGGACGACGATTATCGCGATGTGAACGATCAGTACCCTGCACGAAACTGCCACCACTGAAGAGCGTGAGCGAGCGGCTGGCTTCCACCTGGCCATACATTTCAAAACCAGCGAGTGTTGCCAGATTGGTATTGGTTACCACGATCTGGTTGATTCCATCACCACCTTTGTTCTCATCATAGGTGATGTAATTATCCACGAAAGCATAGAATCCAGTGATGCTTCCCTTGAACCAGCCAAAATCACTGCGCAGACCCAGATCAAACTGGTTCAGAGTTTCAGGATCCAGGTGTGGGTCGCCAATCAATCGGCTGGTGCCCTGCTGTAGCACGCCCAGGAAAGGCCCTGCTGCATAGAGTTCCGTCAAGGTGGGAGCTCGCATGGCATGGGCATAACCAGCTGAAAGGGTGTTGTATTCGTCGATGCGGAAATCACCTGTCAGAAAGCCGGAGAACAACTGGAAGTTACGTGTCAGATTGTTATTGGTGGGGTCGGTAGAATATTCAATAGGGTCTAATGTGGTAATGGGATCAGGAAGCGTCTGGGGCGGTCCAAAGATATTGATGTTACCCGTAATCAATCGGGATCCGCTAGTGGTATTGACAATGTCGAATCGCCCGCCTGCCCGTACCTTCAACTGTTCGCCGAAGGGCAGAGTCAGTTCGGTAAACAACCCGGGATTCACCAGGCTGGTATTCGGAATGGTCTGGGTCTGAGTGAATACGTTGTTGTCTGATTGCGAAACGGGTACGCCGGTATTGATGTTATCACCACTAACCTGAGTAAACCTAATGTTTTCAACAAGGTTCTGCCCCAGGATGCTGATGTCAGCACCGGCAATCAGTGTCGGGCCGCCCTTGCTGCCACCCCACAGGAACGACACGCGCGAGCCCAGAGACTTGTTGCTCATGTGCGAGGTAGATTGATCGGTGAAAGAGTTGAAGTATGGTGGATCAGGATCTTCATTGAAAGAAACATTCAGCAGTCTCCGAACAAAGCTCTGCTTGGCGGCAGGTGCGGTAAAGCCGTCTGCCACCGTGGTGTTGTACCAGGCATCCAAGTACATGCGATCAAACATGCGTTGATCGCGTAACGTATAGCGAACGCTGTAAGCTTCGGTATCCAGTTGCTTGATATCGAAATAGAGACCAGGGAATTCGAGATTCTCCTGATGGACGCGGAGAATTTTGAACTCGATGCTGCTCTTGTCAGACAGATCAAACCCCAAAGCCATGTTCACATTGTGCGACAGGTAACTGTTGGCGACCTGTATGCCCTCGCCTGCCAGGTAATCATTACCTTGAAGGAAATTGTAGGTCAGCCTCAGACCCCAATCCCGATCACCCATGCTGACCGACTGAATGCCATCCCACTGCTTGCCATTGGTCTGGTAGCGTCCACCGGTGCGGCCATGCGTTTCAAAGCCACACTCAAAACGAGGCGAATCAAGCGTTGCAATATCCAGGAAGGAAAAGCCTGGGCCATAGAGACTGGTGTAGGGGCCACGATACACGATAATATCACGAACCGAAGACGGATCAAATTTGGAGATGGCAGTATCCAGATCCTGGCGGACCGGGAAGTAGAAAGCACCGTCACCCATGGTAACGAGCTGCCCGACACGGTACCCACGCACGCGTGGATCAGCTGAGACACCATTACGCTGCTGAATATCAACGCCGACGGAGTTGGAAGACTTGCTGAGGAACTCGCCGACATCGCCCGCGTTGACGGCGGAAGCCGCTTGTCCACCGGAAGCATTAACTGAGGTTGCACCAGCACCTGATGAATTGCTGGTATCGGAGGCACGGGAGTTGGTATCAGAACCAGTATTACCGGGTGCAGGGATTGATTGTCCGGGTTCAACTACCCCACCCCGCCTTGATGCCCCAGCACCGCTGTCAGATGAAGGCGAGTCTGTTAGTGACGGAGGTTGATCTTGTACTTGAATAATATCAGGCTTGACGTTGCCTGAAGAATTTCTTGCTGCAGGAACTACATTCAGGTGTGCAGTTTTAGTATCACTTCCAGTCACGATACCGGCTAGCAACAAAGAACTACAAGCAGAAAATGTTATAAGTTGCTTAACTTTAGGACGACGCATAGCGATTGCCCCCAGCACATCAATGCAATCATGCATTAAGAACAAGAACAGACTTGTAGTCATAATCGGACAAGTCGTTACTCAAAGTTCAATTGGAAAACTTAGAAAAGAAGGAAGTACCTCGTAATTGTGGCAACTTAGGTAAGCAGACTACTTCAATTGCGCTGCCGATGCCTTTATTTTGTCATGGAAACCGTTCAATTTCGGCTTAACACTCTGATCAGCATTCTGGGCAATAATCCTCAATTGTTCAAGTGTTTCACTAACGTGTTTCTCAGCAGAATTTGCAGGCACATTGCGGAAAAGATTTTGGAAAAATGTCAAATAATCGTTCTCATCTCTGACTAGTACAAGGTGAGCATAGTGCTTCAATGCGTTACATGCATGATCTCTAGCTGCAACCCAATATCGCTCCCCCTTGTTACCTTTGGTGTATGCATAAAAGGAAAACTGACGTGCGCGGAAGGTGTAACGGTACTGGAGCGTTGGTTTGAGATTGAATTTCACTGAAGTGATGTAAGCCTTATTGACATCATCGTATGCATCTGAGAATAACTCATCTTCAAACAATTTATCAGCTCGCGAATCAAGCGCCATAGAAAGCAACACAGGATCTGGATGGTCTTGCTTGCTAAATTCCTGAATAGACTTGTCGAAGAAAGCCTTGGCAAGCTTAGCTCCATTATCTGCATTTTCATCCTGCATATCAACAATTCGACCTGCGATGTAATTTCCAAACGGATCATTCGGATCATTTTCCTGCAATGAGTTTTTCACATTCTCCAAGTTTCTGATCATTTCCTTGTAATTCGGATCAATCGAGTACTTTGAATATTTAGGTGGTTTATCTAATTGAATGATGCTTCTGGCAATAGCGAGTGACTTATCGACTATTCTGAAATTGATTTTTCGCTTCCATAGTGAAACGCCTTTGCTATCTCCCAGCTCCTTAGCAACCTTCAAGTAGCGAATGCCTTCATTATTCTCTTTGTACCACTCAGGTCTGTGGGATGTTATTTTCTCTGCCTTAGCAAAGTGAAGAAGGGCAAGAAAATAATTCGCCTCAATTTGATACCTGACGGGTTCACTGCCTCTTAGAAAACTCTTCAAATTCTGTTCTGCAAAGTCATAGTAAACTGGATTTCCACTGGCTTCTCCCCAGCGTAAATAACATCGGCCTCTATGAAGCAGGGGTTTGTTGCGCAAAAATTTCCCGGGGTTATCCACAGCTTCATTATATTCCTTAATGGCCTTCTCATATTCACCGGTTAGCCCAAGAAGCATTCCTCTATCTTCCAGGATGACTCCAAGATTATCGCATGTATCGGGGTCTTTCTTACCCAGTTTCCTATCGAGACTTTTGGAATCCTCTGCGAGTTGCAGAGCGTCCTTCAAATATTTCTCTTGATCATTTCGGGCATAGTGTAAATTGGCCAATTGCAATGCAATGCTGCTTCGATCCAGCGTGATAAGCAACTGATAGTGTTCAAAGTACCGTTTTTTCTTATCGAGCAGTTTCAGTGCTTTCGTGTAATCAGCATCCGCCTGCTTTAGTTCCTGAATTCTGGTAGGAACTTTGTCTGCATCGTTTTCTGAATGGATAGCTTGCATGTATGAGCTGATGCCACCCAGCAGATAACTGCCAAAGTAGTCAGGCGATTCTTTCTTGGCAGTGGTAGCGTAGGCCTCCCACTCTTTGATAAGGGCATCATTGCTTTTCACATATTGAGACAAAATGTAACGAAGTCTAAATTCATGGTTAGAAGGAAACTGCTGCGTAGCGATGCGATGCAGGTTCTTTGTGGTGTCGGGCGATAGCCCTTTAGCTTCAATCAGTTCGTTCCATTTCTCCTTCTCAAAAATCATATCCTCACCTAGGTCGGAGAGCACACTCGCAAGCTGTTTCTTCTCATTGTCAGGCAGTTTATTGATTTCTTCGAGTTGCTTTGGATCAGTCAGGGGGATGATAATGGCATCCAGCAATTGTGCCGGGGTGACATTGACATCGCCTTCATCCAGATACTTATTGAGCAATTCACGAGCTGGAGCTATGCGCCGCGCTAATGGAGTAGGGAGCTTGCTGGTACCGAGGTTCAACTTCTCGATAATGGCTTCGGCAAGTTTCTGATCCTCCAACTTCTCGAATTCTTTTCCCTTCTGGTAGTCTGCCAGTGCCTTTTTCCCAGCTTCGCTTTCTGTGTTTAGTAACAATGCCAGTGCTTTGTATCTGGACTTATCTTCCGGCGGCAGATCGGGCCACTCATTCAGGATTCTCAGTGCTGTCTGTACTTCGGGCAACTTGCCTTGTTTTGAAATGTATTTTTGATCGATGCCGTTTGTGATTATGTTGTCCAGTTCTTTGACAATCCAATCCCGTCGCCACTTTTGAGCTAATGCTACGTTTTTCATGTTTAATTTAGATTTGATACCTTCATCCAATACGGTTAATGCCGCGATGGGATCGGTTTTCACATGCCAACGAGCATAGGCATATCTGGCGTACATACTTTGAGAGTCTTTTGTTTCTTTAATCCAATTGCTGACAGAAGAATCTAATTTAGAGTTTGATATAGATGCAATTTCAAGAAGTCCTCCGTAGACGGAGCCAGATGGTGTGGGATCAACCTGCTCCGTTAGAAGAAGCACTTTCTTGTTCTCCTTCATAACATCAGGATCACCAGCGTTATTCACCAATGCTGGAATTTTGTTGAGAATTTTTTTGCGTATTTCCTTGAAAAAAGGACTTTCTTTTAACGCGCTACGTTTCGTTGAACCATGAAATTTTTCCAGAAAATCCTCCAAGCCGGCGCGATCAGCTTCAATGTTCTTTTCATTCAAGGCTTTCAGTGTTTCCAGAGATTTAATCAGAGCATCGACGTCTTGTTTTTTCTCATTCGGGGCATCAATCTTGGCTGCTTTAGCTTTGTCGATTAAATCTGAAACTGATTTCTCGGTGACAGTATTCAATTCACCTTCGATATTACTCCACGACGTGCTCCATAATGAGGTGATACTCGTTTTACGATCGCCGATTTTCCCGTTCCATTTGTCGATCCAATCCTGGCTTATTATGATCTTGTATTTGTGCGTGAGTGTTTGGAGTTCATCCTCTGCGAGCTTGATAGTGCCTTTGTTCTTCTCAGTCATCTGAATGTCGAGCCAGGAATGAAGTTTATCGCGAATCCTTTTTGTTTCGTCGTCTTTCCAGGTTTTATCCGTCTGCTCATTCACGATATCGAGCGCCTCTATGAATTCATTCTTTTCCAGCGCCTTGTCCACTTTCTCCCTGGCTTGCGCCAATTGTTGTGTATGCTGTTCCGGTTTGGTTTCAACGAGACCTGATGGCGAGATGAATTTGTACGCCACCAACCCAACGGTCACTGCCACCACCAACAGCCCAACCAGGCTGGTGATTATCGCCACGCGTTGGCGTTTCTTGCGACGCAATCTCGCTTCTTCGAAAAAGGAGCGTGGTTCATTACTTACATGACTGTCGACAGGGCGGGTGTAAGGTGGGGGGGCCGGTTCCTGTGGTGTCGCTGGTCGGACAACAGGCTGCAACACCTTGGGTCCGCCTGAGCGTGGTCCAGTCAGGCCAGCTCCGTAAATCCGTTCAAAATCAAGTTTATCCCATTCGAGCGTTCCAGCAGCCTGGGGCATATTTTGGGGTGTGGTGCGGCCTGGACCAGTAGAGGGCGTTGGCCTCTCAGGCAGGGATTGCTGAGGTTCATCAGGTTCAGGTTGTGGCGTCTGGCGATCAATACCGTGATCAGATCCTGGATGTCTGGCCGATACTCCCGCAGGTATCGAATACCCCACCGCAATGCTTAGCGCTTCCACGAAGGCATCGCACGATTCGAAACGGTGGTTGGGGTCCTGCACGGTGGCGTTGTACAGAATGGTCTGTTCACGCTCGGAGACGGCACTAAAGTCCAGTTGTCCGTGCAGGTGATATTCGCGTATTTGTTTGGGCGACGAGTTGGCTGGAAACGGAAGTTGACCCCGGCTGCGCAACCAGTAATAGGTCAGAGCCAGTGAATATTGATTGGAGTTCCAGTGCTTGCCTATGGCGAAATCAAAGAGTTCGGGAGGAGCAAAGGCGTTGACCAGCCGATCGGTTGTCAGCGTGGTGGAACCAGCCATCAGTCGCTTGGCTAGCCCAGTGATGCCGATCTTCACCGACTTGTTCTTGGTGAGCAGAATGGTCTGTGGCTTGAGATCAAGAAACTCGGCATAGCCTACCTGGGTAAGATAATCGACCCCGCGAGCGGTTTGCGACATGAACTGCATCAGTTCATGATCGGGAATACCCGGATGCTTCTTCTTTAGACACTCGTTGTAATAATCTTCCAGCGTGCATTCGACATTATCGAGCAGAGTAACCAGGGCAACGGTGTCGTCGCCCAGGCTGCTGGGATCAACGTACGGGACGGCACGGCCATTGGTATGCAGTGTCCAGCAGTTGCGCAGGTTGATGAGATTATCGTGCTCATCCATCTGTCGAAGGGTTTCCAGAGCCTGCACCAGTTGATTGCCCAGTGAACCTTTGAATTCGCGGATGACATGGATGATAAACTGTTTGGAAGCGGGTGTGACCGCCTTCCAGAATTCATCCCGCTCACTGAAATTGAGGCGATGGAGAAGCTTGTACCCGGATACGATCTCACTGTCTGGCTGAAGTATTTCTTCCAGGGTTCGAGGCTTGTAACCGGAATCGCGGATATTGCCTTGCGTGGAACGCAAAGCATTCACAAAATCAATGCACTTGGGAAAACGCTGATGCGGTACCGGATCAGTGGCCTTCTGCAATACTTCCTGTTCCAGGCGAGGCAGCAGGGTGAAATCGAGTTTGCCCAGCACCGCTTCGATGCCGGCGTTCATGGCGTCTTCTTCGTTGAAGGGCAGTTTACCCGTCCGCAGTTCATAGTAACTGATGGCGAGCGAGAACTGATCGCTCCAGTTGCTGGGTTTGTTATTGTTGGCTTCAGGGGAACAATATGCTGGACTGAAGAGAGCAACAGAAGTTCGAGGACCTTTAGTAATAGCCTTGGCCAAACCATAATCGCAGACCTGAACGCTGTTTCCTTTGATAAGAATATTGCCCGGCTTGATATCGCCGTGCTGTACGCAAACGGGTTCTTTCAAACCCAGATCATGAGGTGAATTGAGAAAGTCGATGGCCTTGGCGGTATCCGTCATCAACTCGATGAGTTCGGGATAGGGAATTCCCGGCTTGCCCTGCTTACGATACTGGTTGAGTAAATCCAGCAGGCTCATGCGCCCCAGGCTCATGAGGATGATGAGTTCCAGCGCCTGCTTCTCGGCATTGATGGAATCATCTGAATCGAAGTTGATCAGCTTACCCTGCATGTCCCGCAACCAGTAGGAATCGATTTCCACCAGATTGGGATGACTGATTTTCTTGATAAGGCGGAGGGCATTAAACTCCTTGATGCCCTGCGTACCCTGCAAGTTGATAATTTTGAGGGCCTTTTCAACACCGCCAGAAACACTGACTTTATAGACCATGCCGAAGCCGCCCGCACCAATGGGCGCAATGATCTTCACTCCCGCCACGACTTCGTCGCCTGGTTTATACTGCCTCATCATCACACATCAACTCCGCTATGAAATTCCATCCTATCCGAGGCTTTGGATAGATGCAATGATTTGTGAGGCATTTCACATCTTCTACCCATATTTTCAGATGTGAAACTGGGCTATTTGCCTTTTGCTTGTTGCATTAACCCGCTGATACGCTAAAAGAGAAGTGCTGTTCTCAATTGAAGTTTCACTGAAGGTCTGCATCCATGGCGAGTATCAACCCCCGTTCTTTATTCGATAAGCTGAATCCCCTCTGTCGCCGTGCTCTGGAAGGCGCCGCTGGGCTATGTCTTTCACGTACCCATTATCATGTGGAAATAGAACACCTGCTGGTCAAGATCATGGAGCAGGATAACTGCGACATCACACAACTGCTCAGGCATTATGGCCTCGATGCTGGGCGTGTCAAACGGGAACTCAACAGTTCGCTCGATCAGTTCAAGACCGGCAACGGACGGGCACCAGACCTGTCTCTGGAAATACTTGATCTCATCAAGGAAGCATGGACACTTGCCTCGCTCAGCTACAACTCGGCTAATGTCCGCAGTGGCTACCTGCTGACGGCCTTGCTGAACGATCGCAATCTCTCGCGCCGTGTGCAGTACAGCAGTGCGGAGCTTTCCAAGCTGAATGCGGAACAGTTGCAGAAAGAAGTGCGAGATGTGCTGGAGAAGTCGTCCAGCGATGAGAATGCCATGTCAGGCCCGACATTGCTGGGCCCGGGTGCTTCGGCGGGTAGTGGAACTGCAGCTGGTACACCTGGTACTCAGTCACTTGACCAGTTCACCACCAACCTGACCGAACGCGCTGCCAAGGGAGAAATTGATCCCGTCGTCGGGCGCGACAATGAAATCCGTCAGGTGATCAATATCCTCATGGGTCGTCGTCAGAACAATCCCATCCTCACTGGTGAAGCGGGTGTCGGCAAAACCGCTGTGGTGGAAGGGCTGGCACTTCGCATTGCCACCGGCGATGTTCCCGAACCACTCAAGAATGTCACGTTGCGTGTACTCGATCTCGCATTGCTGCAAGCTGGTGCTGGCGTGAAAGGGGAATTTGAAAACAGGCTGAAGTCGGTAATCTCGGAAGTAAAGTCGTCGCCTCGTCCCATCATTCTCTTTATTGATGAAGCACATACTCTCATCGGAGCAGGGGGGAAAGAAGGTTCAGGCGATGCAGCCAATCTGCTCAAGCCTGCCCTGGCACGTGGCGAACTTCGAACCATCGCAGCGACTACCTTTGCGGAGTACAAGAAATACTTTGCCACCGATGCTGCACTGAGTCGCCGATTTCAGGTAGTGAAAGTCGAAGAGCCTGATACCGTGAAAGCTGTGCGCATGCTGCGTGGCCTGATGCCCATGCTCGAAAAGCATCACAAGGTGCGCATTCTGGAAGAAGCGCTTAACGATGCAGTGCGACTCACCACCCGGTATATTCCAGATCGACAGTTGCCTGACAAAGCGGTCAGCCTGCTTGACAAGGTTTGTGCTCGCGTAGCATTATCGCAATCGACCACACCTCCGACCGTTGATGATGCCCGACGTGAACGAGATCATCTCGATGCAGAAATAACATTCCTGGAACGGGAAACAGTTACCGGTTCCGATCACAACGAACGGCTGACCGAACTCTGCAACCGTAAACAGGTGGTGGAGGAGAATCTGGTCAAGCTCGACAAGCAGTTTGAAGAAGAACGGCAGATCGTTGCCAAGGTCGCAGATATTCGCAGCCAGTTGGAAAAACTCTCTGCGGAAAAAAGCAATGCGGACCCGGCTCCCTTGCTGGCGGAACTCAAGCAGCACCAGGAACAACTTGCCAAGCTGCAGGGCGAAACGCCATTGGTCTATCCTGTAGTTGATGGCGCTGCGGTGGCGGAACTCGTTTCCAGCTTGACAGGCATTCCGCTGGGCAAGATGGTTCGCAACGAGCTGGATACCGTACTGAACCTCAAACACAAACTGGCGGAACGTGTGGTAGGGCAGGATCATGGCTTGCAGGCGATTGCCCAACGAATTGCCACCGCGAGAGCTGACTTGGTCGATCCCCGTCGGCCATTCGGCGTATTCCTCTTGGTTGGCCCCTCCGGGGTTGGTAAAACCGAAACTGCCATGGCCCTCGCAGATATTCTCTATGGCGGCGACCAGAGCATGGTCGTCATCAACATGTCGGAATACAAGGAATCATCCAAGGTTTCCCGACTGACTGGTACTGCCAAGGGATATGTAGGCTACGGCGAAGGTGGCGTGCTCACCAATGCAGTCAAGAACAGGCCTTACTGCGTGGTGCTGCTCGATGAAATAGAAAAAGCCGATGAATCGGTCCAGGAAATTTTCTACCAGGTGTTTGATAAAGGTACCCTGCAGAATGATGATGGCGAGGATATCAACTTCAAGAACACACTGGTGTTGCTCACTTCCAATGTGGGTACCGATGTTATCATGAAGATATCGGAGCGAGGCAAGAAACTGCCTCCATTGGAAGAAATGACCGAAGCCATGCGTCCTGCACTGTTGAAATCTTTCAAGCCAGCTCTATTGGGCCGCATGACGATTGTGCCTTACTATCCGCTGGCTGAAGGTGTCATCCGCAAGATTATCGAGTTGCAACTGGGCAAGATTAAAGACCGTCTGCAGCAGAACCATAAAGTGGTGCTGACATACGATCCCCAGGTAGTCGATACCATTCTCAGCCGGTGTACCGATGTGGATAGTGGCGCCCGCAATGTCGATCACATCATCACGGGTTCGCTGCTGCCTACCGTTTCTACGGAGTTGCTGACTCGCATGGTCGAAGGCAAAACGACAAAGGCCATCAAGCTCAGCGTCAAAGAGAACGGCGAATTCGGGTTTGAGTTTGAGTAACCGTCATTGACAATAAATCACAAGCGCACGGACAGCAGTTCGTTGGGCTTTACAACTAACGCTAGACAGGTTGTCAGGTATGGACCAGAACAATACCTATGCAGCGGGAATTGCTGGCGGAGCAATGGGATTAGAGCATTTTCAGTTCCATTCTTGCGGCGCATATCCTGCATGTCGGAGGTAGTTGGCGCATTCATTAGGCGAGAACCAGTCGAGGCACTGGCCGCAGAGTTGATCACATGCTTCCTTGGTGCGTGGCTTGCGTTTGC